>DASXRH010000190.1:0-16266 GCA_036506715.1 Acidimicrobiales bacterium | reverse complement strand
TCCCGGCGCAGGGCCCGGGCGTACAGCCAGCACAGCTCGCCGGCGGTCACCGGCCGCATGCCGACGTGCTGGGCCAGGCGCAACTCCAGCTCCCGGGCCTGGCGGCGGCGCTGCTCCAGGTCGGCGGTGGGCACGGCCTGGGGCGCCAGGCCGAACGTGCGGCCGACATCGGTCTGGGCGTCGCGCAGGACGTCCAACCAGGGACGGCGGGCGTTGGGCAGGGCCGCAGCCACGTAGAACAAGCGGCGCCGCAGCGGCACCTCCTCGAGCCAGTCAGCGCTGGCGTCGCACACCGACCCCCACGCCGGCTGGCGGTCGAGGTCGATGCCCTCGGCCATCCGCCGCACGACGTCGAGGGGATCGAGCTTCTCGCACACGGAGAGCAGCATCGACTCCGGCGGCAGGTTCACCAGCAGGCTGCGGATGCTGCCGTGCACGGCGAGCTTGTCGGCGACCGCGGTGTGGGCATGCGGGAACGGCTTCACGCTCCACACCGCCCACACGCCGCCGTCAGCCGACCAGACCAGATGGCCGACCACGGCCCGGGCCGGGGGTTTCACCGCACATACCTCCCGCCCTCGACGTAGATGGCGGCGGCCAGCGGCGCCGCCGGCCGCGCCGGCCGGTAGGGCCGCCCGCCGACCTGCCCCGCCCGGGGCGTCCACAGCAGGCTCAGGTAGCCGAGGGCCAGGCGCGGCAGGCTGCGGCCCTCGATCCGGGTGTGGCGGGCGATCCAGGCCAGCGCCCAGGGCGCCCCGACCGCGGCGATGACGGCCGGCGTCTGGGGCACGAACGGCCCCCACCACTCGTAGGTGCGGAACTCGACGAAGTACGTGACCAGCACCACCGCCACCTGCACCAGCGAGAGCTGGAACGGCGGCGTCCAGCCCCCGATGTTGCCCAGCACCATCGGGTGGCGCCGGGCGTGGGTGTAGGTGGCGCAGACGATGCCGTCGTCGTCGTCGTCGGCCATCGTCAGTCGTCCACGGTGGCGTTCGTCGTGGTGTTGTAGCGGTTGATGTCCTTGGTGGCGCCCTCCTTGATGACGGCGTAGCTCGACACGGCGGCGAGGATGAGGCCGCCGAGGATCACCGCCCCCAGCGTGGGCACCAGCGAGCGGGTGCGGGCCCAGGTCATGATCACGAAGGCCAGGGCCATGATGACCAGGGCGCCGATGATCAGGATCTTGGCGTCGTTCATCAAGCCGTTGAGGAGGTTGACCATGTCATGGTCCTTTCTCGGCCCGGAGCGGAGCCGACCCCGATCCGGCGTGCGTCTGACTGGCTGATGCGCCCGTCACAGCAGGTCTGCGCGGGCGGGTGGGAGAAAATCGGCTGATGTTCAGCCGCCGCCCGCGGGGGCGTCACCCTGCCCGCCGTCGGTCGCCGGCGGCTCGATCACCAGCGTCGGGGCGCCGGAGAACTGGGTGACCTCCCACCGGTCGACCCGCCGCGACAGCATCAGCTCGTAGCCGAAGTACTTCCGGGCTCCACCCTCGGTCGTGGCCATGACATGGGCGAGCACGCGCACCTTGCCCTCCGCGGTCTCGAGCACGGCCATCTCCGTCAGGTCGACGGCCGCGAACGGCGGGGGGTCGGCCGCCTCGACCTCGACGCCCGCGGCCAGGTAGCGGGACGGATCGCCGTCGCCGGCAAGCAGCGCCCCGAGGAAGCCGTCGACCGCGCTGCCCAGCGGGTCGTCGGTCGGCGGCTGCCCGAACGGCTCGGCCGAGGCCCGCCACCCCCCGGGGGCGGAGGGCGGGGGTGGGACCACCGCCGGGGTGGTCAGGGCGGACAGCCCACCGGTGACGTCGCCCACGATCCCCACCTC
Source organism: Acidimicrobiales bacterium (assembly GCA_036506715.1). GTDB lineage: Bacteria > Actinomycetota > Acidimicrobiia > Acidimicrobiales > VFJN01 > ZC4RG19. The sequence goes on along the minus strand of DASXRH010000190.1, from coordinate 14,436 downwards.
GACGTACCACACCGACTCGGTCGGCTCGGTGGCCGCCACGGGCCCGTCGCCGGCCGTCGTGGACGTCGTCATCGGGTCGATCGACCGGGGGTCGGGCGTCTCGACCACCCGGGCGGCGACCGTCACCCGCCAATAGCCGTCGGTCATGCGTTGGCCGGCCACCGGCACGACCTCCTTGACGGCGATGCCGCCCGAGCTGGCCGACTGCAGCGTCGGGGGCTCGACGAACAGGTGGTCGAGGTCCTCCGGCTGGGTCTCCGGGGTAGCCGTCAGCCACGCCTCCACGACGAGCTGGGCCATGCCCGCCACGGGCGCCGGGATCGAGCTCGCGCTGGGGGTGGCGATGACCGGCGGGGCCTCGGCCTGCGCCGGGCGGAGCACGGCGAACAGCCCGCCAAAGCAGCCGATCACCACCGCGGTCCACAGCCCGATCCGGGATGCTGCCTGGAGCGCCGGCCGGGCCGGCCGCACCGGATAGCGGCTGCCGGGCTCGTCCTCCTCGTCGTACCGCCCGCGGAGGTCGACCACCTCGGGCGCCAGACCAGTGCCGTTCGGCTGCCCGTCAGGCGGGCCCCAGGGCCCGGGGGCCGTGGCCGCCCACGGCCCGGCCGCCCCCCACGAGGTCGGTGCGCCGGGCGGCGGGCCGTCGAGCGCGGCGGTGGCGTTGCGGCGTCGGAATCCCACGCCCGGCAGATGCATCCCCGCGGGCGGCTTTGCGCGCCCGGGGTCACGCCCCCTTGCGGGCCTGGCCGGGACCGGAGGTGGTCAGCGCCTCGAGCAGCTCGATCGTCTCGGGGTGCAGGGTGTCCTCGGGCTCGACGCCGAAGTCGGGGTCGGCCAGGACGTCGCACAGCTCGCGGAACACCCGGTAGACGCCGGGGATGTTGCCGGCGGCCCGGGCGGTGCGCATGAGCAGCCGGTACATGCGCTCGTCGCTGGGGAAGGCCCGTAGCCCCTGGCGGGCCGCCCACTCGGCCGAGCGCCAGTCGCCCATGGCCAGGCGCACCTCGGCCAGCTCCTCGGCGGCGTCGACCACCTGGGCCACGATCATCCCGCGGTGGGGCCCGACCCAGGCGTAGCTGCGGCCCACGCCCGTGAACGGCTCGCCCCGCACCAGGTCGAGAGCCTCGGCCAGCAGGTCGGCCGCGGCCGCGGCGTCCTCGGTCTCGTCGGCCTCGGCCACCAGCTCGGAGAACATGCCGTAGTCGGTGACCACCGCCGGCGACAGCTCGTAGCGCCCGGCCGACGGCGGCGGGAACAGCTCGTCGCCCAGCAGCGACCGGGCCGAGCTGACCGTGTTGTAGACCGTCTTGGCCGAGTTGGCCCCGGTGGGGAACAGGCTGATCTCGAGGCTCTCGCGGTCGACGGTGGACTCGCGCAGGGCCAGGTAGGCGATGGCCTCGAGCGCCCGCTGGCGGGTGGGGACCAGCGGCTCCTCGTCGCCGGGCCCGTGGCGGCGCACCGCGTGGACGTCGCCCAGCACCCGCACCACCACCTCGACGTCGTCCATCAGCGCGTCGAGCCGGCGGCCGGCCGGCCGGGCCGGCACCGGCTCGCGGCGGGCACCGGTCTCGGCGCCGGCGGGCGGGGGCGGCGGTGCGGGCGGCGGCACCGCCACCACGGGCCGGCGCACCGGGCCCAGCCCGGCGTCGGCCTCGGCCGCATCGACGTCGTCGCGCCGGCCGGCGTGGTCGAGCAGCCCGGCGATCACCGTGGTGTCGGCTTCGTCGAGCCGCCGGGGGCGGGCCACCGCGTCGACGCCGTCGACGCGCAGCCAGCCGTCCTCGCCGATCGTCAGCGTGCGGCCGGGCAGCGCCACGCCGGTGGCCGGCAGGGTGACGACGCCGATCGCGCCCTGGGGTCGGGCGGCCAGCGCCCGCAGCCGCCGGTGGTCGTCGCTCGCGTGGGGGCGGGTGGCGCTGACCACCACCAGCGGGTCCCACGACTCGGGCATGATCCCCGCCGCGCGGGCCTGGGCGATGCTGGGGCTGCGCAGCGACCGGAGGGCGGCCGACACCCGGTCGGCGTGGGTCTCGGCCTCTCCCAGCGCGCCCGCCAGCTCGGGCACGGTGTGGACCCAGGGCAGGTCGGTCAGCTCGCCGCCCAGGCCCACCAGCACGACCCGCGGCTGCTCGCTCCACGGGGAGGTTGCTGCGGCCACGGCCATGGCCCGCAGCAGGCCGACGGCGGCGTCGGGTGGTCCGGCCACGGTGAGCACGCCGCTCGACTCGAGCTCGATGAGCAGCTCCGTGTTCTGGGGGGTGGTGCCCACGGGCAGCAGCGTCGGGGCCGGCGCCGCCGGGCTGTCGGCCACGGCGGCCAGCTCGCCCGGCCCCCCGGTGGTGACCCAGCGGTCGGGGGCCAGCGACGCGAACCCGGGCGGGGCCGGCGAGGGCGTGGCCAGCACGAGCATCACCTGGGTGGGGGTGGCTTCGACCCAGCGCAACCGGGGCAGCCCGGTGGCCCCGGCGCCGGCGGCCGCGGCCCGCAGAGCCAGGTCGAGCAGCCGGCCGCCTTCGACGTCGGCCCCCCAGCGCAGCGCCTCCTCTCCCACCCGCAGCGGCGGGGGCGGCGGGGCCACCCGGCGGCCGGGGCGGCGGTGGCGCTGCTGGGCCCGGCGCCGGCGGTCGAGCAGCAGCAGGACGCCGGCCAGCGCCACGCCCCCGCCCACCAGACCGACGGGGAGCAGGCTGGTCGCGTCGTCGTCGGACCGGGCGCTGATGTCGGTGCCGGGGATGTCGGTGGCCGGCGCGTCGGTCGTCGTCGGCGCCGCGGTGGTGGTCGGCGCGTCGGCGGCCGGCGCCGTGGTGCCGGGGTCGCCGGCGCTGGGCCACTCGCTCTCGGGGAGGTCGGTGGCGGGCAGCTCGTCGAGGGGCAGGTCCTCCGCGGGCAGCTCTTCCATCGGCGCGCTGCCGAGCGCCTGGTCGTCGCCGCCGCCCGCCGTCGTCGACGTGCGGCCGGACGGGATGCTCGTGTACGGGCCGGTGCCGTCGGAGGCGGGGGGCGCGGTGGTGGCCGGCGACTCGCGCGGGGGCGCCGTCGTCGCCGGCGACTCGGGGGCGGTGGTGGCCGGCGACCCGGGCGCCGGGCTGGCCGGCGCGGGGCTGGCCGGGGGCGCCGGGGCCGGGGCGGGCGCGGGGGTGGCCGGCGCCGGGGCCGTGGCGGCCGTGGGGTCGGCCGGCACGGCGGGCACCGCGAAGGTCTGGCCCGGGTAGATCAGATCGGGGTCGCCCGGCGGCGCCAGCGCCTCGCTGTTGGCATCGACCAGCGCCCGCCAGTGGGGCGCCACCTCGGCGTCGGTGGGCTCACGACCCCAGGCCGCGCCCACCTCGGACTCGGCCAGCGACCAGAAGTTGTCGCCCGGCGCCACCGTGACCTCGGTGGCGGGGGCGGAGGGAGCCGCCGGGGCGGCGGCCACGGTGCCGGGGACCGCCAGCTCCCAACCGGGCTGGATGGCGACGTCGGGCGTGGCCCACGTGCGCCCGTCGGGCTGGGCCCGGCTGGCGTTCAGCTCCCACAGCTCGCGCCAGCGCATGCCGTCACCCAGGTGGGTCTCGGCCAGCGACCACGGGCTGTCGCCCCGCTGGACCACCACCGTGGCCATGGGCGCCGCGGTCTCGGCCGCGTCGTGCTCGATCACGGCCCCCAGCAGCTGACCTTGCGGCGCGGGTGCCGGGACGGCCGCGCCGTCGGGGCCCGGGGCAGTGGGGCCGGGCGCCGGCGCGGCCGTGGCCGCCGGCAACGGCGCCGGGAGCGGCGCGGCGCCCGCCATGGCCACAGGCCCGGCGATCGGGCCGATGCTCATCAGCAGCGAGCTCACGACGTAGCCGGCGAAGCGCTGGACTGGCCCGGCCGAGAAGCCCGGCCGCGACCGGCCCCGCAGCTGGGCCACCAGCTCGCGCAGCAGGCTGACGGCCAGCAGTGCCCAGCCCAGCCACAGGGCGACCGTGAGGATGCCGACGTAGGCGTCCTCGGAGATGCCGTTGCTCGGCAGCTCCCGCACCTGGTCCCACGTGGGCATGCCCGTGATGGGCCAGTCGCCGAATCGCAGCAGCGCCAGCGGTACGCCGACCAGCAGCACCACCAGCACGGCCAGCGCCACCAGAGCGCGCAGCAGCGCCGTGGCCCGCGCCGGTCCGGCGTGGCGCTGACGGGTGGTCATGGCGGGTGCTCCCCCAGGCTCGCTCGCGACGTCGACTGCGACTGCATATCCCGCAGATGCGGTTCCGCGCCCCCGATCGGGCGGCGCCCTCGCATCCTAAAGGTCGCCCTCCGTGCCGTGGGGGCGCCCAGGGGGACTGTTCCGGGGCCCTCCGGCACCGGCGCGGGGACGTCCCCCCGGCCGCCGACCGCCCGATCTCACCCCCGCTGACCTGCGGTGGGGACATATCGGGGGACCTGTTCCCGCCATCGTCCGGCCCATCGACATCCACGACGAGGAGGTGCTCGCGATGGCGACGGTGTTCGAACAGCTCGACCGCGAATGGTCCCGGATCAGCCACAGCCGCCCGGCGGCCCGCCAGCTCCGCGCCGTGTGCGACGCGGCGGGCGGCGCCCGCAACCTCGCCGAGGTCGAGCGGTTCGTGCGGGCCGCCGGGGCCGTCGAGGCCGACCGCGTGCTGCTGGCGCTGGTCACCGCGGCGGTCGACGGGTGCAACCTGGCCGCCCGGGTGCTGCTCCAGCTGCTCCTGCCGGGCACCCGCAGCCTGGCCCGCCGGTGGTGGGCGCTCGGCGACACCGACGAGCGGGCGGCGGCCGCGGTGATGGCCGTCTACCACCGGATCAAGCACTACCCGCTGGCCGCCCGCCCCGGCCGGGTGGCCGCCAACATCCTCATGGACGCCGCCGGCGAGCTGCGCCGGGCCGTCCCCCGGCTCATCCTGGTGGCCACCGACGTCGGGGCCGACGGCGGCGGCCGGGCCGCCGAGGCCGCCGCGCCCGCCCACGCCGCCGACGAGCTGGCCGAGATCCTGCGGGACGCGGTGGCGGCCGGCATCGTCGCCGCCGACGACGCAGACATCATCGCCCGGTCCCGCATCGGCGGGGCCCGGGTGGCCGACCTGGCGGCCGGCCGGGGCCTGCGCCCCCGCACCGTGTGGGACCGCCGGCAGCGGGCCGAGCGGGCGCTGATGCACAACCGCCTGTCGCTCACCGCATCGTGAGCACAGGAGGTCCCGCCATGCCCCATCCCGTCGCCTTCGTCCTCTCGAGTGGCGACAGCCTAGGCGCCGTCCAGGTCGGGATGCTGCGGGCGCTGTTCGAACACGACATCCGGCCCGACCTCGTCGTCGGGTGCTCGGTGGGCGCCATCAACGGCGCCGGCCTGGCCGAGGACCCCACGGCGGCCGGCGTCGCGCGGCTCGACCACATCTGGCGCACCACCGACGCCCGGGAGCTGATGGGCCGCGGCCTGTGGCCCACCCTGTCGCTGGCCCGGCGCACCGAGGCGGTCCACGCCGGCGACAAGGTCCACCGCTTCCTGCGCCGCACCCTGACCGCCGCCACCTTCGAGGAGCTGGCGATCCCGTTCCAGTGCGTGGCCACCGACGTCACCACCGAGTCGGAGGCCTGGTTCGCCGAGGGCCCGCTGCTGGAGGCCGTCCTGGCCTCGTCGGCCATGCCGGCCATGTTCCCGTCGATCCACATCGGCGACGGCCGCTACCTCGACGGGGCCATCGTCAACGACGTGCCGGTCCAGCGGGCGGTCGCACTGGGCGCCCGCACGGTCTACGTCCTGGAGGTGGGGGTGCTGTCCCGCTCGTGGCAGGAGCCGCGCTACCCGATGGGCAGCGCCATCCAGGCCTACTGGATCGCCCGCCGCCACCGCTTCCGGCGCGAGCTGGAGGCGGTGCCCGACGGCGTCGACGTCCATCTGTTGCCCAACGGCTCGCCCGCGCCGCAGCGCTTCCACGACTTCACCCGCACCGCCGAGCTGATCGACTGCGCCTACGCCGCCAGCTCGGCCCACCTCGACGGCGTCGTCGCCGGCGCCCCGGCGGGCGCCGCGGGACCGGCATGACCGACGACGACCACGACAGGACCGCGTGGCAGCTGAGGCGGCGCCAGCAGGACTGGCGGCGGGAGCTGAACACCATCGCCCTGCGCTCCAAGCGGGAGATGGAGGACGCCCGGCGCAAGGCCCGCTGGGACATGCAGCGCGAGACCGAGGACGCGCGCCGGGCCGTCGACAAGACCCTGGCCTCCGCCCGGCCCGAGCCCCGGCGCGAGCCGTTCTTCAACGCCCGCCGGGACGGGGGTGGCTCGGGGACGGCCTCCGGCGGCCTGGAGGACACGCTGCTGGTCCTGGCCGTGCCCCTGGCCCTCCTGGCCGCGCTGCCCCTGCTGATCGGCCATGTCACCGCCCTGCTCTCGAGCGGCGAGTGGCCCCGCTACGAGCTGGCCGACGCCCCGGGGATCATGGGCCGGCTGCTGGCGAACCCGGGCGACCCCACCGGGGCGTGGGCACCGGTCAACACGGGGGGCGCCGTGCCCGGGGCCGGGGCGTTCTGGGGCGCGTTCCTGCTGACGGCGATCCTGCTGGGCAGCCTGGCCCTGCTCGGCTGGACGCTCCTCAAGCCGCCGGCGGCCGCGGGCCACGGGTGGGCGACCCGGGCCCAGGCCCACGCCCTGCGGGTCAAGAGGGGCGATCCCCACCGGCTGGTGGTGGGGACCGTCGGGGCCGACAAGCTGGCCGTCGAGCACATGCACAGCCTGCTGGTTGTTGGCCCGGCGTTCGCGGGCAAGACCAGCGGCATCGCCATCCCCGCCCTCCTGGAGTGGCCGGGACCCGCGGTGGTGGTGTCGACGAAGGGCCACCTCATCGACCAGACCATCGGCTGGCGCAGCCACCAGGGCGAGGTCCACGTGTTCGACCCGGCCGCCACCACCAGCTACCCCCGCTCGGGGTGGTCGCCGCTGGCCGGCTGCACCACCTGGCCGGGCGCCATCCGCACCGCCCGCGACCTCACGGTCGCGGCGAAGGCGTCCATCGGCACCCGGGTGGACGCCGGCGAGATCGACGGCATCGGCGGCGACGCGCTGTGGTCGAGCTCGATGTCGATGGCGCTGGCCCCCTACCTGTACGCGGCGGTGGCCGCCGGCCGGCCCATGAGCACCGCCATCGACTGGATCGCCCGCGAGGAGCGCGACGAGGTGCTGGAGGCGCTGCGGCCGGTGGGCGGGCCGGCCATCCGCACCCACAGCACCAACTTCGTGCGCGAGGACCTCGACCGGTCGGCCTTCCTCAACCTCATGCACCGCATCCTCAGCGTCTACGACGACCCCGTGGTGGCGGCGTCGATGGACCGCCACGAGATCGTGCCCGACGAGCTGCTCGACGGCGGCCACCACACCCTGTACCTGACCGCCCCCGAGCACGACCAGGCCCGGTTCCGCCCCCTCAGCGCCGCCGTGCTGCGCCAGGTGCTGGCCGCCGCCTACGACCGCTCGGCGTCCCGGGCCTCCGCGCTCGACCCGCCGCTGCTGTTGCTGCTCGACCAGGTGGTGGGCATCGCCCCCGTCGACGACCTGGCCGCCGTGGCCTCGACCGGCGCCGCCCGCGGCGTGCAGGTGGTCAGCGTGTTCAAGGACCTGGCCCAGATCGACGGCCACTACGGCCCCAAGGCCCGGCTGCTGGTCAACAACCACCCGGTCAAGCTGGTGCTGCCCCGAGGACCCCGGGTGGGCGACGAGATGGACGAGCTCCACCTGCTGCCCGACGAGCTCGACGACCAGCTGGCCGACGGCGAGGCCGCCCTGATCTACGGCAACCGCCCGCCCATCAAGGTCAAGCTCCGGCCCTGGTTCTCGGTCAAGGCCCTGCGCCGGCGGCGGGAGGCGCCCCAGGACACCTGGGACCCGGCCGACCACGGCCACGACGTTCCCCGCTACGTGCCCCGCGAGCAGGTGGGCGCCTGGCTGCGCCGGGGCTCGGCCCGGGGCGACGCGCCCGACGAGGTGGGCGACCCGGTCAACCACGACTCGCCCGAGTTCACGTCGGTGTTCGGGTCACTGCACGAGGACGACACCACGCCCATCAACGTCACCCCGCTGTTCGACCCCCGGGGCGACAACCCGTTCCGCCGCTGACCTGCAACGGATCGGCCGGCCGCACGACAGTGGGGGTTGGTGGACGCCGGGCAATCGCGTGACGGCGCCGGCTGGCCCGCACGTTCGTCGCCACCTCGGCGGCGGCCGACGAGGTCGTGCAGGAGACGTGGCTGGCGGTCATCGAGGGCATCGCGGTGCGGGCCGGCCTGATGGCCGCCTTCCGGGAGCGCCGGAGCCCGAGCCCGCATCCGGAACGGAGGCCGCGGCGCCGGCGGTGATCCCGCTGCCGGCTCAGCCCGGCCCGTCTTCGGGGCGAGGGTCGACCAGCTCGAACCAGAAGAACCCGTGGCCGGCCAGGGTGACGAAGTAGGGCAGCTCGCCGATGGGCGGGAACGGAACCCGGCCCATCAGCTCGATGGGCACCTTGCCCGCCAGCTGCTCGAGCATCAGCTCGCAGGGCTGGGGGAAGCGGGACAGGTTGTTCACGCAGAGGACGATGTCCTCCTCGCCGTCGTCGCCGAGGCCCCGGCGCAGGTAGGCCAGCACCGACGGGTTCTGGGCGTGCAGCATCTCGAACTCGCCGATGGCCAGCACCGGGTGCTGCCGGCGGACGGCGATCATGCGCTGCAGCCAGTGCAGGAAGCTCGACTGGTCGCGCCGCTGCTGCTCGACGTTGACCGCCGGGTAGCCGTACACCGGGTCCATCAGCGGCGGCAGGAACAGCCGGGCGAAGTCGGCGGTGGAGAAGCCGGCGTTGCGGTCGGGGCTCCACTGCATGGGGGTGCGCACGCCGTCGCGGTCGCCGAGGTAGATGTTGTCGCCCATGCCGATCTCGTCGCCGTAGTACATGACCGGACTGCCGGGCATGGAGAACAACATGGCGTGGAACAGCTCCGCCATGCCCTCGTCGTTGTCGAGCAGGGGGAACAGCCGGCGTCTGATGCCCAGGTTGAGCTTCATCCGGGGATCGGTGGCGTACTCGCTGTACATGTAGTCGCGGTCTTCGTCGCTGACCATCTCGAGCGTCAGCTCGTCGTGGTTGCGCAGGAAGATGCCCCACTGGGCCCCGTCGGGGAGCTCGGGCGTCTGGGCCAGGATCTCGGTGATGGGGTGGCGCTGCTCCTTGCGCACCGCCATGAACATGCGGGGCATCAGCGGGAAGTGGAAGCACATGTGGCACTCGTCGCCGTTGCCGAAGTAGTCGACGACGTCGGAGGGCCACTGGTTGGCCTCGGCCAGCAGCACCCGCCCAGGGAACTCGGCGTCGACGGTCTTGCGTACCCGGCGCAGGTACTCGTGGGTCTCGGGCAGGTTCTCCCCGTTGGTGCCGTCCCGCTCGAACAGGTAGGGCACGGCGTCGAGCCGGAACCCGTCGAGCCCCAGGCCCAGCCAGAACCGCACGACGTCGAGCATGGCCTCGGCCACCTCGGGGTTGTCGTAGTTGAGGTCGGGCTGGTGGTGGAAGAACCGGTGCCAGTAGAACTGCTCGCGCTGGGGGTCCCACGTCCAGTTGGACGGCTCGGAGTCGACGAAGATGACCCGGGCCTCGCTCCAGCGCTCGTTGTCGTCGCCCCACACGTACCAGTCGGCCTTGGGGTTGGTGCGGTCGCGGCGTGATTCCTGGAACCAGGGGTGCGCGTCGGACGTGTGGTTCATCACCATGTCGGCGATGACCCGGATGCCCCGGCGGTGGGCCTCGTCGAGGAACCGGGCGACGTCGTCGACGTCACCCGACTCGGGCAGCACCGTGTGGAACTCGCTGATGTCGTAGCCGCCGTCGCGCAGAGGCGACTGGTAGAAGGGCAGGAGCCACAGGCAGTCGACGCCCAGCCATTCGAGGTAGTCGAGCTTCTGCGTCAGGCCGGTGAAGTCGCCGAACCCGTCGCCGTCCGAATCGAAGAACCCGCGTACGGCCACCTCGTAGAAGACGGCTCGCTGGTACCACCGGTGGTCGGTCGGATCGATCGGCGTGGGCATACGGGTCCAAGGGTGACACACACGGGACAGCCACCAAACCTCCGACACGCGACGTACCGGACGTGATGCCCGGCGGAGTAGACCGTCGACGACGGAGCACCTCGCGCCCCTGCTCGCGGCCATTCCCGGGCTGGTCGCCGTACCCTCGGCGGACTTCGGCTCTGCTACCGCGGCACCATCGACCCGGCGGACGAGCGGGCGGCGGTCAGCTCACCAGCATGATGACGAGGAGGACCACCACCACGGCCACCGCCACCACCGCGGCGATCAGCGTCGTGCGGTTGGGGGCCGACGCCGCCGGCGCGGGCTCGTCGCCGTCCTCCACGTAGGCCCGGAACATCGCGGTGTCCGCGCCCGGGTCGTCACGATCATCCGTGGACATGGCGTGATGCTAGTGCCGTGTCAGCCACGCCCCGGGCGGTCGTCACTCGCGGTGCAGCGCCCGGGCCACCTCGCCCTCGACGGCCGCCGCCACCCGCGGCGGGCGGGGGGCCAGCGCCGGGAGCTCGATCTCGATCCGGTCGATCGTGCCCGTGAGGGCGAAGGGCGGCCGGTAGGCGTCGTCCACCGGGAACCCGGCGTCGTGGCCGATGAGCAGCCCGGCGCCCCCGATCTGCCAGCGCAGCGGCAGGTCGTCGGGCAGGTCGACGCCCGCCACCACCACCCCGTCGACCTCCAGCGCCAGCGGCCCGCCGCCCGACCGCTCGCGGCGGTAGGTGAGCCCGAGGATGTGGGCGCCGGGCCCCACCGGGACCGGGGCCACGGCGCGGTGGGGGGTCCCCAGCAGGCAGAAGGTGGCCGCCGGCCGCCCGTCGAGGAGGTACCAGGCCCAGCCGTTGCTCCAGTCGCCGAGGGCGCACACCACCCCGGCCGGCGCCAGGCCGTCGGAGCCGGCGAGCTCGACGTGGGCGGTGATGCGGAACCCGCCGCCCATGCCGGGCAGGAAGTCCTCGGCCACCCCGCCTCCGCCCGGCCGGAACACCCGGACGTGGCGGGGGATGTTGGGCCCGGGCTCGATGGCCACGGCCCGCCCGATCAGGCTGTCGTCGAGGGGCAGCACCTGGTTGCGGCCGGCCTCGTGCCACCACAGCTGCTCCAGGGCCGCCACCCGTTCGGGGAACTCGGCGGCCCGGTCGTGGGCCTCGGCGAAGTCCTCGTCCAGGTGGAACAGGGCCCACGTGTCCCGGTCGAAGTCGTGGCTGCCCGGCACCAGGTCCCGCTCCACCGAGATCTGCTGGCCGATGTGGTCGGTGGTCGCCTTCCACCCGTCGTGCACGATCGAGCGCGACCCGATGATCTCGAAGTACTGCGTCGAGCGGGGGGCCGGCGCGCCGGCGGTCGCGAAGGTCCCCCGCAGGCTGGCCCCGTCGACCGGTTGCTGGGCCACCCCGTCGACCACGGCCGGCGCCGCCACGCCGCAGGCGTCGAGGACGGTGGGGGCCAGGTCGACGGCATGGCAGAACTGGTCGCGCACCTCCCCCGCCGCCCCGGCGGGGATGCCGGCCGGCCAGTGGACGATCAGCGGCGTGCGGACCCCTCCCAGCCAGGCGTAGCGCTTCCACAGCCGGAACGGCGTGTTGCCGGCCCACGCCCAGCCCCACGGGTAGTGCCCGTAGGACCGGAAGCCGCCCAGCTCGTCGATGCGCTCCAGCGTGTCGGCCACGTCGTCGACCCGGTCGTGGACGAACCGGTGCTCGTTGAACGAACCGGTGGGCCCGCCCTCCGCGCTGGCGCCGTTGTCGCTGATCAACAGGACCAGGGTGTCGTCAAGCAGGCCCGTCGTGCGCAGGAAGTCGAGCACGCGCCCGATCTGGGCGTCGGTGTGGGTGAGGAAGCCGGCGAACACCTCCATCATCCGGGCGTAGAGGGCCCGCCGCTCGGGGGGCAGGTCGTTCCAGGCCGGCACCCACGGGGGGCGTCCGGTCAGCGTCGTGCCCTCGGGCACGACCCCGGCCGCCACCTGCCGGGCGAATGTGGCCTCCCGCCACGCCTCCCAGCCGCCGTCGAACCGGCCCCGGTAGGCGTCGATGTCGTCGGTCGGCGCCTGGTGGGGGGCGTGCATGGCCCCGGTGGCCAGGTAGCAGAGGAAGGGACGGTCGGGGGTGGCCTGCTGCTGGTCCTGGATGAAGCGGATGGCCCGGTCGGCCAGGTCCTCGGTCAGGTGGTAGCCCTCCTCGGGCGGGCGGGGCGGGTCGACGAACCCGTTGTCGCACACCAGGTCGGGGGTCCACTGGTTGGTGTCACCGCCGAGGAAGCCGTAGTAGCGCTCGAACCCGAGGCCGAGCGGCCAGCGGGCGAAGGGCCCCGACGCGCTCTCCTCCCACCGGGGGGTGAGGTGCCACTTGCCCACCGCGAACGTGCTGTAGCCGGCGTCGCGCAGGACCCGGGGCAGCGTGGCCGCGCTGGGCGGGATGCGCCCGTCGTAGCCGGGGAAGCCGATGGGGATGTCGGTGAGGAACCCCATGCCCACCGCGTGGTGGTTGCGCCCGGTCAGCAGGCAGGCCCGGGTGGGCGAGCACAGGGCGGTGACGTGGAAACGCCGGTAGCGCAGCCCGCCGGCGGCCAGGGCGTCGATGTGGGGGGTGGCGATGTCGCTGCCGTAGCAGCCGAGCTGGGCGAACCCCAGGTCGTCGAGCACCACGACCAGCACGTTGGGGGCGCCGGGCGCCCGGGCCGGCCGGGCGGCGAACGCCGGCGTCGACTCCGGGATCGTGCGGCCGATGACCGCCCGCGGCGGTGCCCCGGCACCCTGTGCTGTGTCCACTCGTCCCCTCCCGTGCCCACGTCCGGACGCGACGACCCTAGCGAGGCCCGGCTCCGAATCACCCGGTGAGCCCCCGGGCGGCTGGCGGGGAGATGCCGGCCGCCCGGGGGGTCAGCCGGCGAGCCAGCCGGCGGCCACCCGCTCCCCCGTGGGTGTGGGGAGCCGGGTCCGCCAGGCCGCGGCCAGCTCGCGCAGCGCACGGCCGCCCTCGCCCTCGTAGGACGAGCCGTGCATGATCGCCAGGGTCTGCGGTTCCAGGTCGGCCAATCGGTCGAGCGCCTGCGGCACGCCCTCGCCGGGCACCGAGCAGTTGAGGACGTCCTCGGCGTCGAGCGCCGCCTCGACCAGGCACTCGCCGGTCACCGCCGGGCCCCGCCCCAGCTGGGTGAACAGGTCGCCGCAGAGGAGCGCGCCGGTGGTCTCCTCGTAGAGCACCTGGGCGTCGATGTTGTGGGGCACGTGCGGGGTGTCGATGACCACCACCCGGCGACCGCCGAGGTCGAGGGCCTCGCCCGGGGCCAGGCGCCGGGGCGGCCGGTCGGCCATCTCGTCGAGCGACAGGGTGCAGCCCAGGGCGCCGAAGGCCACCTGGAGGTCGGGGGCCGCGGCCAGCAGGTCGTTCATGGCCCCGCACTCGTCGGCCTCGACGTGGCCGAACGACAGCCACCGCAGCCGCTCGACGGGCAGCACCCGCCCGAGGGCCGCCGCCATGGCCGGGAAGCACGAGCGGATCCCGGTGTGGAACAGCAGCGGCTCGTCGGCCATGACCAGGAACGAGTTGACCGTGATGTCATGGCCTGCGATGACGCCCGGCAGGCAGGTCGAGATGCGGTAGATGCCGTCCGCGATCTCGTCGATGCTCGATGGGTCCATGGGCGCCGTCCTCGTGCCTCCCCCGCCGGAGATCGGGGACCGCCACGGCCGCCCACGGGGCGATCCCCGGCTCTCCGCTGGGCATCGACAGGGTGCCCCGGGCCCATTAGCGAACGCGAAGCTGCTGGTGGCGGCAGGTGCGTCCACCGGCCCGGCGCCACCGATTTAGCCTGGCGGCCCTCATGGCCCCGTCGTTCCGGTTCGAGCCGCCCGCCCCGCGGCCGGGATCGCTGACCCGGCCCCGCTTGCTGCGCGTGCTGCTGGGCCGCTGGGACCACCGGGTGACGGCGGTGGTCGGCGGACCGGGGCTGGGCAAGACCACCCTGCTGGCCCAGGCCGTGGCCGAGAACAAGCTGGCGCCCCGGGGCCAGGACGTGTGGCTGGGCCTGGCCACCGCCGACGCCGACGGCGACACCCTCGCCCGCGACGCCCTGGCCGCGGTGACCGCCTACCCGGGCGACCCGCTCGGCGGTCTGCGGGCGATCCTGCCCGGCACCAGCGACGAGTTGCCCGAGCCCGAGGCCGTGGCCGAGGCGGTGTGGCGCCGCTCGCCCGTGCCGCTGTGCCTGGTGATCGACGACGCCCACTGGCTGACCCCGGGCTCGGCCGGCGCCACCTGGCTGGCCACCCTGGTCGACTCGCTGCCCAACAACGGCCACGTCCTGCTGGCCAGCCGGTGGGCGCCCCCCATCCCCCTGGCCCGGCTGGCCACCCAGGGTGACGTCCTGCGCCTCATGGAGGACGACCTGCGCTTCTCGGGCGAGGAGCTGGTC
>DASXRH010000189.1:0-2678 GCA_036506715.1 Acidimicrobiales bacterium | reverse complement strand
ACTACGACGGCCCGCCCCAGGTCCTCGACGCGGCGGTGACGGCCATCCGCACCGGCCAGAACCAGTACCCGCCGGGCCGGGGGGTCCCGGCGCTGCGCCAGGCCATCGCCCGCCACCAACAGCGGTTCTACGGCCTCACCTACGACCCCGACACCGAGATCCTGGTCACGGCGGGCGCCACCGAGGCGATCGCCGCCACCTGCCTGGCCCTGTGCGAGCCGGGCGACGAGGTGGTGGTGCTCGAGCCCACCTACGACAGCTACCAGGCCTCGATCGCCATGGCCGGCGCCGCCCCGGCGTTCGTGCGGCTCGAGCCGCCGGGCTACCGGCTCGACGTCGACGCACTGCGGGCGGCGGTCACGCCCCGCACCCGGCTGCTGCTGGTCAACTCGCCGCACAACCCCACCGGCACCGTGCTCGACCCGGACGAGCTGGCGGCCGTGGCCGACCTGGCCGTCCGGCACGACCTGGTGGTCGTCACCGACGAGGTCTACGAGCACCTCACGTTCGACGGCACCGCCCATGTCCCGCTGGCCACCCTGCCCGGCATGCGGGACCGCACGGTGACGATCTCGTCGGGCGGCAAGACGTTCAACACGACCGGCTGGAAGATCGGCTGGCTGTGCGCCCCGGCGGCCCTGGTCACCGCGGTGACGACGGCCAAACAGTTCCTCACCTACGTGAACGGCGGCCCCTTCCAGCCCGCCATCGCCGCCGGCCTCGACCTGCCCGACGACTACTTCGCCGGCCTCGCCGCCGCGCTGGCCGCCCAGCGGGACGAGCTGTGCGCGGGCCTGACCGACGCCGGGTTCACGGTCTACCGGCCCCAGGGCACGTACTTCGTCACCGTCGACATCCGGCCGCTGCGCCCCGACGGTGACGGCATGGCCTTCTGCCGCGAGCTGCCCGGGCGGTGCGGGGTGGTGGCCGTCCCCAACCAGGTGTTCTACGCCGACCCGGCCGCCGGCCGTCACCTGGTGCGGTTCAGCTTCGCCAAGCGGCCCGAGGTCCTGCGGGAGGCAGCCGCCCGCTTGGCCAAGCTGGAGTTGGGGCCGTGAAGGTCGCCGTCGTCCAGCACGACATCGCCTGGGAGGACCGCGACGCCACGTTCGCCCGGCTCCGCCCCCAGGTGGCGGCGGCCGCCGGCGCCGGGGCCCGCATCGTGCTGCTCTCGGAGACGTTCTCGACGGGGTTCTCGATGCGGACCGAGCGCACCGCCGAGCCCGAGGGCGGCCCCTCGTCGCAGTTCCTCGGCGAGATGGCGGCCGCCCACGGCCTGTGGATCGGGGGGTCGGTCCCCGAGGTGGCGGCCGCCGGCGAGCAGCCGTACAACACCTTCGTGCTGGCCGGGCCCGACGGCACGCAGCACCGCTACCGCAAGATCCACCGGTTCGGCTACGGCGGCGAGGACCGCGCGTTCGCCGCCGGGGCCAAGCGGGTGACGGTCGAGGTCGAGGGCCTGAGGGTCAGCCTGTTCGTCTGCTACGACCTGCGCTTCGCCGACGACTGGTGGGCCGTGGCCGAGGACACCGACGCGTACCTGTGCGTGGCCAACTGGCCCGAGGCCCGCCGCCACCACTGGCAGGCGCTGCTGCTGGCCCGGGCCATCGAGAACCAGGCGTACGTGGTGGCCTGCAACCGCGTGGGCCAGGGCGGCAAGCTGGCCTACGCCGGCGACAGCGCCATCATCGACCCGCTGGGCGACGTGCTGGCCGCCGGCTCCCGCACCGAGGCCCTCCTGGTGGCCGACGTCGACCCGGCCCGGGCGACGGCGGTCCGCGCCGAGTTCCCATTCCTGGCCGACCGCTGAGCCGACCGCCGACCGCGCTCCGGACCCTCTCGCCCCGTGCGCGTGACGCGGGACACCAGGTCGAGATCGCCCGGCCCGCCCGTAGCCTGCCCGCATGCGTGCCGGTAACCACCCGGGTGGGTTCGGCGGGCCCCGACCGTCCCTGCTCGGGGCCGACCGGAGCGCGCTCGCCGACGCCAGGTTCCGGGGCGACCTGGCCCGCCGGGTGTGGGAGTACGCCCGCCCCTACAGGTGGATGCTGCTGGCCTACGGCACCGTCATCGTGGGCGAGGCCCTGGTGCTGCTGGCGCCGCCGCTGCTGTTCCGCCAGATCCTCGACGACGCCATCCCCCGCCACGACACGGCCCAGCTCCACCTGCTGGCCGGGCTGGCGGTGCTGGCGGCGGTCGTCAACGCCGTGCTGTCGGTGGGCGACCGCTACTGGTCGGCCCGCATCGGCGAGGGCGTCATCTACGACCTGCGGGTGGCGGTGTTCCGCCACGTGCAGCGCATGCCCATCGCGTTCTTCACCCGCACCCAGACGGGGGCGCTGACCAGCCGCCTCAACTCCGACGTGATCGGGGCCCAGCGGGCGCTGACCGGCACCGTGGGCACGGTAGCGTCCAACGTCGTCACCCTGGTCACGGTGGTGGCGGCCATGGCCTACCTGGACTGGCGCCTCACCCTGCTGTCGCTGATCGTGCTGCCGGCGTTCATCGTCCCGGCCAAACGGGTGGGGCGGCGGCTGCAGGACATCACGCGCGACCAGATGAACCTCAACGCCTCGCTCAACACGACGATGACCGAGCGGTTCAACGTGGCCGGGGCGCTGCTGGTCAAGCTGTTCGGCCGGGCCGACGACGAGCAGGCCAGCTTCTCGGAGCGGGCC
>DASXRH010000188.1:0-7097 GCA_036506715.1 Acidimicrobiales bacterium | reverse complement strand
GCCTCGGCGTCGACGCCGGCCCATTGGTGGCCGCCCAGCGCCGCCAGTTCGCGGAAGCGCTGGCCGCCCTGGCGGTGGCACCCGAGCCCGACGACCCCGTCGCGCTCTGGCGCCACCACTCGGGGGCGGCCGTGGGGGCGTTCCTCGACGCCCTGGCCGCCGGTGGGGCCTCGGCGACGATCCCTCGGTCCCCGGGCGCTGACGCGGGGTGACCGTTGCCGCGCGGCGGAACGTCGTCCGGAGGTCAGCCCTGCTCGAACTCCTCGGTGTTCCCCACCAGGGCCCAGATCACCAGGATGTCGAGGCCCAGGACCACGAGCGCCCAGATCGGCGCCACGAAGATCACGAACACCGACAGCGAGGCGGAGATGAAGGCCCACAGCAGGCCGAGCATCTGGCCGAGCGGGTGGCGGATGTAGATGAGGTACGCGGTCACCAGCTGGACGATGCCGATCAGCAGCCAGAACCAGCCCCACGCCGTGATGTTGACGCCGTAGAGGGCTTCGCCCAGGCGCTCGGTCTGGTCGTCCTTGCTGATGGCGGCGATACCGCTCAGGATGTTGTAGACCCCGACGATCCCGGCGATCACCGCCGCGAACGTCACCCATCCGCTCCTGATGGCGGGTCCTCTGGTCGTGTCCATGACCACCTCCCGGTGCACCGGCGCTGATGCGGCGCCGCGTCCCCGGGATGGTCCGGGCGACCCGCGGCCGTCGCATCACCCGACGGGGGTGACGGGCGCTACAGCACCGGCCCGGCGGAGCAACGCAGCGCCAGCGCCCGGTCGAACCCGATGGCGGCGTCGCCGGTGTCGGCCACCGCAGAGGCGGCGTCGACCGGCCGGGTGTGCGACAGCTCGGTGCGGTCGACCGTCAGCACCACGGCGTCGTCCACCACCACCTGCAGCTCCTCGACCCACGGAGCCAGCTGGTTGTGGACGGCCACGGCGGCAGTGGCCGCGTCGCCGGCGTCGACCGGGCCCCGGTTCGTGGTCAGCCGGGCCACGTCCCGCTCGCCGACCGGGTTGCCCCCGGTGTACGCCACCTGCCACGGGATGTCCTGGCGGCTGGCGAGGCAGCCGGCGGCCGCGTCGAGCTCGTTGGTGACCACGTCGTCGCGTGCCCGGTCGACGTTGTCGCGCAGGCGGGGCGGCGCCCACCCGAGCCCGTCGTCG
This sequence comes from Acidimicrobiales bacterium, assembly GCA_036506715.1. GTDB lineage: Bacteria > Actinomycetota > Acidimicrobiia > Acidimicrobiales > VFJN01 > ZC4RG19. The sequence continues at coordinate 5,923 of DASXRH010000188.1, read as the reverse complement.
CCGGCCAGGCGGCCGCCGTCGAGCCGGGGGCCGGCCGCGACGACCACCAGCGCCAGCAGGACGGCCGCGGCCGCCACCGCGGCGGTGCCGGTCGGGCCGTAGCGGGCGGTGGCCCGGCGGACGACCACGGCCCGCCGGGGCCGGGCGGCGCCGATGCCCGCGACCAGCAGGGCGCAGACGATGGCCGCCGCGGTGCGGAACCCGGACGTCCAGGCCCCGGCCCGGGCCGCGGCGACGGCGCCCGACGTGCCGTGGGCGGCGGTCCACCCGATGGCGGCGATGGCCCCGGGCAGCAGCACGGCCAGCAGCAGGGTGCGGGCCACGACCACCGGGAGGGTGATCAGCGACCGGGGGCGCAGCCAGGCGAGCACCCGCTGGCCCGCCCGCCGCACCAGGGCGCCGGAGCCGGGGCCGTGGTCGACGAGCGAGCGGGTGGCCGCCCCGGCCACCACGGCCACGGTGACCAGGGCCGGCCAGGTCCAGGGGTCGACGAACGCGCCAGTGGCCACGGCCAGGGCCACCAGGTCGAGCACGGCCAGGTCGACCCAGGTGGCCGGCGCCTCGGGCGGGAGTGCGAGGGCGGGGTCCGGTGCCGGCGCGGGCCCGGGGCCCGGCGGGGGAGCGGGCGGACCGGCGACCGGCGGGAGTGCCGGCGTCGGGCGCGGGCGGTAGGCGGGGCTGTCGGGGCTGAAGGGCCGGGGGGTGCGCAGGGCCCGGAAGGCCTCCACGATGTCGGAGGCCCGCCGCTCGGGGTCACCCTCGGTCTCGCGGTCGGCGTCCTCGGAGGGCGTCACGTCGATGCCGAGCCGGGCCACCCGGCCCCAGGCGCGCTGGAGGAGGTCGTCGTTCCGGCCAGGGGCGTCCCCGCCGCCAGCGGTGTCGTCGGCCTCCACGCCCCTCCCCGAGCTCATCCCCGTCCTTCCGCGGCCTACCGGCGGCGCTGCCGGTCAGATCATGCACGATCCTGCCCGCCCCGTGCCCTGGCAAGACATGCCATTTCGGGGTCAGTTCCCCGTGGCGGACCCCGTGGTGGTGGAGTCGGCGGGCAGGTCGACGCTGTCCCGGGCGGCCCCGGACCCCTCCGCGTGCTCCTCCGGGCCGGGAGCCACAGCGGGGCTCTGCGTCTCGACCGGCGGGGGATCGGTTGGCGGCGGGTCGGCGATCGTCGGCTCGATGGGGGGATCGGACGGCGGCGGGTCGACCGGTGGGGGATCGACGGGCGGCGGCTCCGTGACCACGGGGTCGCCGGCCTCGGGATCGGCGGGCGGGTCGGTGGCCGGCGGGTCCACCGCGGGCGCGGCGGTGTGGTCGGTGGCGTCGGTCCCGGTGACCGAGGTGGGGGTGGCCGCCGAGGGGTCGGTCACGGACTGGTCGACAGGCAGGTCGCCCACGGGGCCGGCGGCGGCCGCCGGGGCGGGGGCCTGGTCGCCGCAGCTCCCGACGGCGACCGTGCACGGCAGGCCGCTCGCCTCGTGGTGCCGCGCCGGGTCGGGGATGCTGGACGCCACCTCGGCGGGGACGACGGCCGGCGGGATGTGGTCGTTGATCATCGGCACCACGTGCTCCTTGACCACGGGAACCACCACCGTGGCGGCCACGGTCGCCACGATCCCGGTGGTGGCGGCCGCAGCCGCGGCCACGCCGATCACGCTGGCGGTGGTGGCGGCGGCCGCCTTCATGGCGATGACGCGGCCCAGGGTGCGCACGCCCGACGACCGGGGCAGGCGGGCGATCGAGCCGCCGAGGCGGACCTTGTGCATCGTCGCCACCACGACCGGCTCGTCCACCAGCTCCTCGGGCTCGGCGGGCCCCCGGGCCCGGTGGATCAGCGAGCGGACGTCGCGGTACCAGGGCGGCGCGTCGGGGTCGCGGGTGGTCCCGTCCCACACGCCGTCGGCGGCGCGCTGGTCGAACTGGGTCATGTCGACCCAGATCTCGTCGCGGCCGACGGCGGTCACCGGGCCACCGCCCTCTCGTCGTAGTGGGCGGCCAGCCGGCGCAGCGCCCGGTGGCACAGCACCCGCACCGTGCCGGGCGACCGCTGCATGATGCGGCCGGTCTCGGCCACCGACAGGCCGCCGACCACCCGCAGCAGCACGGCCTCGGCCTGGTCGGGGGTGAGCTCGGCCACCAGTGCGTCGATGGCCCCCTGGGCCCCGAGGCGGTCGAGCACCTCGCCCGCCGGGTCGCCGCCGAGGCCCCACTCGTCGGTGGTGTCGAGCTGGTCGCTGGCGACCACGTCGGTGCGCTGGCGGGCGGCCCGGCGGCGGTGATCGATCAGCCGCCGGCGGGCGATGGTGAACAACCAGCCCCGGAAGCCGGCCTCGTCGCCTACGAATTGGTCGAGGCCCCGGGCGACGGCGATCCACACCTCGCCGGCCAGGTCGTCGGCCGCGCCGGGCTCCTGGGCCTTCAGGAAGCGCAGGAGCGGCGGCTGGTAGGCGCGGAAGAGCTCTGTGAGCGCCCAGTGCTCACCCCTGCCCGCCGCTGCGACGAGATCCGGGAGATCGACATCGCGTATCATCAGCCGCCGAGAGGCTAGTCACTCAGTGTTCGATGCTGCCACGAAAAGTGGTGCATCCACGAACAAGCCGCCGACCCGAGGGCCGGCGGCTCGTGCGATCGCCTCGTCAGAGGCGGAGATCAGACGACGCGGACGTTCTGAGCCTCGTCACCCTTGCGGCCGGGCCCGACGTCGAACTCGACCGTCTGGCCCTCGTTCAGAGTGCGGTATCCCTCCCCCTGGATGTTCGAGAAGTGGACGAACACGTCATTGCCGTCATCACGCGAGATGAAGCCGTAGCCCTTCTCCGCGTTGAAGAACTTCACCGTTCCTGTAGCCAATGCCTTCTTCTTTCCTTGCCGATCCGATCCGCGCGACCGAATTCGCCGGTCAATCTAGCGAGACAGATGTCACTACTTGTAGCGGTACGTGATCCGTCCGCGGTTGAGGTCGTAGGCGGACACCTCGACCTGCACGCGATCCCCCGGCAGGATGCGGATGCGGTTCTTGCGCATCTTCCCGCTCAGATGACCCAGCACGGTGTGGCCGTTGTCGAGCGCGATGCGGAAATGGCCCCCCTTGAGGGCTTCCTCTGTGCGGCCTTCAAGTATGAAGGCGTCGTCTTTGATCTTCGCCAATCGGTTGTTCCTCGTTCCTAGGCAGCCGGTCCATGCTACGGAACCGCAGCTGGGATGCCACGCATTCCCGTTTCCGGGCCCTCACGCCGTGATGCCGAGCGGCGCCACCTGGTGGCCCGGGAACACGGCGGCCAGCGCGTCGGCGCCCAGGCCGAGGCGGGCCGTCACGAGCTCGCCCAGCACGTCGCGGTAGTCGTTGGCGCCGGCCACGTCGCCCTGCTCGCGCACCTCGGGGGCCAGGCCGGGCCACTGGCCGTGGATCGTGCCGCCGGCCAGCCCGCCGCCCAGCAGCAGCACGGTGGCGCCGTGGCCGTGGTCGGCGCCGGCGTTGGCGTTCTCCTCGACCCGGCGGCCGAACTCGGTCACCGCCACCAGCGTGACGTCGGTCAACCGGTCGCCGAGGTCGGCGGCGAAGGCGGCCAGCGCCTGGGCCAGCGGCCCCAGGTGGTTCTTCATGTCGCCGCCGTCGACGGTGCCGATGTTGGAGTGCATGTCCCAGCCGCCGCAGTCGATGCAGCCCACCCGCAGGCCGATGTCGGCCTTGACGAGCCGGGCCAGCTCGGCCAGGCCGGCGCCCAGGTCGCCCTGGGGGTAGGTGGCGGCCGGCGTGTAGCCGGCGCCGTTGAGCACGGTGGCCACGTCGAGCCCCGAGATGGTGGTGGCGACGTCGGCCGCCATCGGGTGGTCGAAGCCGGTGAAGAGGGTCCGGAGGGCGTCGAGCGAGCGCTGGTGGACGCGGTCGGGGCCGGCGAGGGCGAACGACTCGATCGTGCTGATGGCCAGCGGCGCCTGGTCGCCGGCCAGGGCCCGGGGCAGGGTGGCGCCGGCCGCCACCGCCCGGAACGTCGTACCCTGCCCGAGCCCGTCGAGCACGCGGTCGAGCCAGCCCTCGACCGCGTCGCCGGCCGAGCCACCCCGCTCGAGGCAGTCCTGGGCCTGGAAGTGGCTGCGGGAGATGTCGGGAGTCGACACCGCGGGGACGGCCGTGAACTGCCCCCGCTTCCACAGCTCGTGCAGCGGGGCCAGGTCGGGGTGGAGGCCGAAGCCCCGGTCCAGCGGCAGGAGCTTGGACGTGGGGACCGCGATCCTGGGCCGGGCCTGGGCCAGGTGCGGGTCGGCGCCGGGGACGACGAGCGACAGGCCGTCGACGCCGCCCCGCATGAACATCACCACCAGGATCCCGTCGCCCGGGGCGGCGCCGAACGAGGCCCGGGTGGTGACCAGCTGGGTGCCGAGGGCGGCCACGCCGGCGGCGCCGGCGCCGGCCAGGAACCGGCGGCGGGTGAAGCCCCGGTCCCAGGCGGCGCGGCGGGCGTCGCGGTCGTGGGCCACCCGGGCGGCCAGGGCCCGCAGCGCGCCCTCCCCCGGGGTGGGGCCGAGGCGGGCCACGTCGGGGCACTCGGGGTGGAGCCAGGTGGTCGCGTCGGTCATCGTGGCTCCCTCACCGCAGCGAGAAGTAGGGCGAGTCGAGGACGAGCGGGATCAGCTCGGTCAGGACCTTGGACACGGGGTCGGCGCCCACGAAGGCGATGAGGGCGTCGCGGTGGGGCGGCTGGAAGGTCTGCAGGCACAGCGTGCGGCAGAGGGCGTCGACGTACTGGTCGACCGTGTCCCGGGGCTGGTCGGCGCCGATCTGCTCGGGCGGCACGTAGGTGAGGCCCTGGGCCCAGTTGGTCATGAGGTGGCGGTGGACGTTCCACGCGCCGAGGTAGCCGCTGGCGGAGCGCCAGGCGGCCTGCACGTCGGGATAGCCGTTGGGGGCGATCCAGGCCAGCGGCCGGTGGCCCATGCCGGTGCACCACTGGTAGAAGCCGTCCACCCCCTTCCTGGTATCGGCCCCGGGCCGGACGCCGAGCACCCGCACCGACGCCACCACGTTCTCGGCCGGGCGCCGCACCTTCTGGCCCACCGCCGCCCAGAACTCGGCCGAGCGGAACAGCACCCGGAGCACCGGGACGATGGCCGTGCCGCTGTCGAGGTAGGCCTGGGCCAGCCGGTCGACCAGCGTCTGGGGCGGCACGTCGGCCACGAACCGGACGGCCAGCTTGCGGGCGATGGTCTGGGCCGTGGCCGGCAGGCCGGCGAGGTGGCGGATATAGGCGTCGCCCAGCTCGAGGCCGCCCTCGGGCGTGGCGTTGTCGTGGGCGAAGTCGAGGACCCTGACCGGCCCGGTCCAGTGCTTGGCCGGGTCGTAGAGGAACGTGTTCACCACGCCAGGGCCCTGGTCGCCCACCACCACCGTGCGGCCGGTGAGGATGTAGGCACTGTTGCGCACGTCGTCCTCGGTGTAGCCCGAGCCCACCCCCACGGTGTGCAGCTCGAGCAGCTCTCGGCCGTAGTTCTCGTTGACCGACTGCCTGGTCGACCAGACGCCGGTGAGGTAGTGGAGCATGGCCGGGTGGCGGGCGGAGGCGACCAGCATGTCGGTGTAGCTGCCGAGGGCGTTGGCCCGGATGACGTCGCGCTGGTAGGGCCCGCCCACGTCCCACATGCCGGGGCTGGGGGTGGCCACGTTGAGGTGGTTGGCCCAGAAGTCGACCATCACCTCGTAGAGCTGGCGCTGCGACCAGATCTGGCGGGCCAGCGTGGCCCGGCCGTAGTCGATGGCGCCGTCCCAGCTGTACCGGGGGAGCGAGGCGCGGAGCGTGGGCCCGTCGGCGGAGGCCAGCGGGAACGCCGCCCAGGCGGCGTCGGCCTCGGCGTCGTCGAGCGACTCGGGGGCGAGCTGGGCGTCGAGCCAGGCATCGATCCCCTGGGCGTGGACGTCGGCCACCAGCGCCGG
>DASXRH010000187.1:0-1831 GCA_036506715.1 Acidimicrobiales bacterium | reverse complement strand
GAACCAGTTGTGACCGGGCGTCGCCTGCGCCGGTGCGCTCGTGGGCGCGGGCGTCGGCTGCGGCGCAGGTCGCCGGTAGCCTCATGAGACGATGGCTACCGACGTCACCGATGCCTCCTTCCAGACCGACGTGCTCGACCGCTCGTCGACCCACCCCGTGGTTGTCGACCTGTGGGCGCCGTGGTGCGGTCCGTGCCGCACGCTCGGCCCCATCCTCGAGCAGGTGATCGACGAGACCGGGGGCCAGGTCGAGCTGGTCAAGGTCAACGTCGACGAGAACCCCCAGGTGTCCGCCGCCTTCCGGGTGCAGGGCATCCCCGCCGTGTACGCCGTGGCCGACGGCAAGGTGGTCGACGGGTTCGTCGGCGCCCAGCCCGAGGCCCAGGTACGCGAGTTCGTCGACCGGTTGCTGCCCAGCGAGGCCGAGCAGCAGCTCGAGGCCCTGCTGGCCGCGGGCGACGAGGCGTCGCTGCGCCAGATCCTCGACCAGAAGCCCGACCACCACGACGCCATCGTCGCCCTGGCCGAGCTGCTGGCCGACCGGCGCGACAACGGCGACTCCGACGAGGCCCTCGCACTGCTCGGCCGCATCCCCGAGACCCCCGAGACCCGCCGGGTGGCCGCCCTGGTCCGCACCGGGGCCGGCGCCAGCGCCGGCGCCGCGGGGTCCGGCGACGAGATCGCCGCCAAGCTCGACGCCCTGCTCGACCAGGTCAAGGCCGACGACGCCGCCCGCCAGGAGTACGTCGACCTGCTCGAGGTGCTGGGCGCCGACGATCCCCGCACCGCCGACTACCGGCGCCGGCTGACCAGCCGCCTGTTCTGAGCCGCTGACGGCCGGAGCCCAGGGGCGGGGATGCGGCTCGAACGCCACGACGGCTACTGGCTGGTGATCGGCCCCGCCGCGCCCGGCGCTCTCGCCACCACGTTCGGACCGGTGATCTTCATGCGCCGCCGCGCGGTCGGGAACCGGCGCCTGCTGCGCCACGAGCTCGAGCACGTGCGCCAGTGGCGTGAGCAGGGCGTCGGCGGGTTCCTCCGCCGCTACCTGGGCGCCTACCTGCGGTGGCGGGCCCATGGCTATCCCCACTGGGCGGCCTACCGGCGCGTCCCCCAGGAGATCGAGGCCGAGTGGATCGCCCGCCGGGCCGAGGCCACCGGCGCACCGCCACCACCGGCGTAGCGGCGGTCGTCTAGCCCGTCCTGTCCGTCCGGCCCGTCCGGCCCCGGTGGTCGCCCGCCTGACCCCGTTGGTCGCCGAGGGCCCGCAGTATCAGCCACCACGACGCCAGCCCGTGCTCGCACCAGCGCTCTGGCGCCACCAGGCACTCGTCGGGGCAGCGGCACACGCCGTCAGCCACCCACTCGGCCAGGGTGTCGACGTCGGGCGGCGCCCACCCGCTGTTGTGCTCGAACCAGGCGTGGGCGTTGGCGATGGCGACATCGGCCGTGACCTGCACGTGACGATCATGCCCCATCCGCCAGCGGATGGGCGTGACAGGGGGTGGGTGGAAAGGGGCTAAGGTATGGGGTGCCGGAGGACGTGCGGGCAATCGCCGTCCTCCTCTCGCCCCGGGGTGCCGGTCGGCCACCAGCCGACCTCGTGGCCCTCCGTGCCTCCCGCCCGCGGTCGCGGGCCTCGCCGCTGCCGCGGCCGCAGCCGTCGCCGACGCGCCCTGGAGGCCCGCCATGCCCACCCGCCCGACAGTCGTCATCGACCGCGACCGAGCCCCGCTCGGCTCCCCCGGCCGCCCGATCATCGCCAACGACGATCCCGGCGCCGAGATCGACCTGGCCGACCTCCCGCCGCTCGACCCCGACCTCCCGCGAC
>DASXRH010000186.1:0-9680 GCA_036506715.1 Acidimicrobiales bacterium | reverse complement strand
TCGGCGTCGTCGACCAGCACCACCAGCAGCGCGCCCGGCCCGTCGGCGGCGCCGGCGGGCTCGACCAGCGACGACAGCCGCTCGCCGATCTGGGACGGGTGCACCACCTCGTCGACCAGCGGGTCGCCGCCCAGCGGCGAGCGGGGACCGGCCACGGCCACCACCCGGGCGCGGGGGCGGGCGGCCCGGCAGGCGGCGGCCACCGTGAGCAGTGCGGTGCTGCGCCCCGACCGGGCCGGGCCGGCGATGAGCACGTGCTCGCCCTGGTAGGCGACCAGGCCGGCCGGCATGCGGGTGCGCTCCGCCACGCCGACGGGGATGGTCCAGGGCCGGGCGTCGAGCCGCGCGGAGGCGCCCAACTCGGCGAGGCGCACCCGTGTGGCCAGCGTGTCGATCCGCAGCGGGGACCGGGTGGCCGGGGGGCACGCGCCCGCCACCCGTGCGGCTGCTGCCGCCAGCCCGCCCGCGGGCAGGCCGACCTGCAGGACCTGGCCGGTGCCCGCCACCAGCGCCCGGCCCGGCACCATCTCCGGCACGGCGGAGCTGCGGATGCCGAGCATGCCGTAGTCGCTCCTGTCGGCGAGCCGCATCCCCCAGCGCTGGCGGACAAGGGCGGCCAGCGCTCCCGCCACCGCCGCGGCCCGGTCGGCCGCCACCACCGTGTACAACCCCACCTCGGGGCCGTCGGCGAACACCCGGGTGAAGGCCTCCCACAGCGCGGTGCCGCCGAGGTCGTTGTACTCGGCGACGAAGGCGCTCCAGCCGTCGACCAGCGTGACGATGTCGGGCTCGGCCCGCACGGCGGCGGCCCCCATCTCGCGCCGCCGGTCGAGCTCGCTGCGCAGCATGCGGATCAGCCGGGCCTGGCGCTCGCGCTCGCCGGCCAGCATCACGCCGCCCACGTGGGGCAGGGCCTCCAGCGCCGACAGCTCGCCGGCGCCGAAGTCGAAGGCGTAGACGTGGAGGTCGTCGGGCGGGTGCGTCCGGGCCAGGCCGAGCACCACCGCGCCAAGCGCGGTGGTGGTGCCGGCGCCGCCCAGCCCGTAGACGATGAAGTTGCCGTCGGCCCGGTTCCAGCCCACCGGGTACTGGGTCTGGGCGTCGGGGTCGTCGGCCAGGGCCAGCGGCGTGAACGGCGGGGGCGCGTCGCCGGCCAGCGCGGCGTGGACCAATCCCTCCAGGTCGACCACCGGCGGCAGCGGGTCGGGCCACGGGCGGCGCGGGCGGGGCCGGCCGGTGCGCTCGAAGGCCTCGCCGATGGCCCCCACGAGCACGGCCAGGTCGGTGATCGGCTCGTCGCCGGCCTGACCGTCGCCGGCGGCGTCGACCGGCGGGCGGGCCTCGGGCGGCCGTGCCGTCGGTCCGTACACGAAGGGGGCGACGTCCACGTGCGCCACGGTCGCCCCGCTGCGGGCCCCGGTCGACAGGGCCGACTGGATGGCCACCACCTCGCCGGGCCCCAGCCGCACGTAGGCCCGGCCGGGCGCGGTGCGGGGGATGGCGGCCGCGTCGTTCACGTCGATGACGTCGCGCGAGTCGTTGGTGTCCTGCATGCGCAGCGCGATGCGCAGGTTGGTGTTGGCCCTGATGTTCTCGCTGATCGCCCCCTGGGGCCGCTGGGTGGCGAGCAGCATGTGCACCCCGAGGCTGCGGCCCCGCTGGGCGACGCCCACCAGCGCGTCGATGAAGTCGGGCAGCTCGGCCTTCAGCGTGGCGAACTCGTCGATGATCACGACGAGCCGGGGGAGCGCCTGGGCGGCGCCCTTGCGCAGGTAGTCGGGCAGGTCGAGGGCGGCGGCGTCGCGCAGCAGGCGCTCGCGGTAGCGCAGCTCGGCCTCGAGGCACCGCAGCGCCCGCTCGGCCAGGTGCTCGTCGAGATCGGTGACCATGCCCACCGTGTGGGGCAGCTTGGCGCACTCGTCGAACGCGCTGCCCCCCTTGAAGTCGACCAGCACGAACGTCAGGTGGTCGGGGTCGACGCTGGCCGCCAGCCCGGCCACCATCGTCCGCAGCAGCTCGGACTTCCCGGCGCCCGTGGTGCCGCCCACCAGGGCGTGGGGGCCGTCGGCCACGAAGTCGAGCCAGAACACACCCTCCTCGGACACGCCCACCGGCGCCGCGGGCCGGGGGTCGACGCCGCCGGACTTCCACCGGGCCAGCAGGGCCTCGGGCGTGCACTCCTCCAGCTCCAGCAGCGGCAGCAGCCGGATCGTGGCCGGCAGCCCGGCGCCCACGATGTCGAGCTCGGGGTCCTCGAAGCGGGCCAGCGCCCGGGCGCAGTCCCGGGCCACGTCGTCGGCCAGGCCCGCCGGCAGGAACCCGGCCACGTGCTCGCCCCGTTGGGGCAGCGTCAGGTCGGCGCCGCCGTCGGGGTCGGTCATGTCGATCACGGTGGTGCACACCGCAGGCAGCCGGTCGACCGTCGAGGCGATGACGATGCCGGCCACCAGCCCGCCCTCGCCCCGCAGCAGCGCCCGGGTCGGCGCCCGGCGGCCCTCGGTCAGCGTCTCGTCGTCGACCACCACCAGCAGCGTGGGACCGACCACGCGCTGCCCGGTCGCCAGCCGCTCGGGCCGGTCCCGCCCGCCCGCCGCCCGGGTGCGGCCCTCGACCATGCGGGTCGACAGCTCGGGGTCGGCCGACAGCATCCGTCCCGCACCGGAGGCGTCGCGCGTGTGGGGCAGCCACTTGACCCAGTCCCACGCAGCGGCCGCGTCCGGCCGGGCCAGCACCATGACCGGCAGGTCGGCCGGGCCGTGCAGGGTCGCGGCCTGGCACAGCAGCGACCGGGCCAGGGCCAGCGCCGCCCCCCGGTCGCCGACGATGCCCACCACGCCGCCGCCCGCCAGCTCGACCACCATCGGCGCGCCGGGCAGCACCGACGACTCGTCGACCGCGTCGCGCAGCTCGGCCGGCACCTCGCCGAACGTCGGCCCCGCCTGCTGCACGGGCGGCTCCCAGCGCACGTCGCCGGTGCCGGCCCGCAACACCAGGAAGTCGGCGTCGGCGGGGCGCCGCTCCCACAGGGACGTGCTGGGCAGCGTGGCCCGCCGGGCGATCTCGGCCGGGTCGGGGCACGCCCCCTCGCGCCGGCCCCGCTCGGCGGCCACCCGTGCGGCCAGCGTCAGCCGGAACTCGCGCAGCTCGCGCCCGAAGCGCTCGCGCTCCTGGCGCTCGCTGCGACGGCCCTTGCGCCGGCCGTCGATGGCGTTGGCCACGCCCATGATCGGCGTCAGCCCGGCGAACATCAGCACCTGCGGCGACTGCATGACCGCGAACATCGCCCCGGCCAGTACCACCGGCGCCAGCGTGCTGATCAGCGAGAACGGCACCTTGGACTGCCCCGTGGCGGGCGCCTTCGGCGCGCTGAGCGGCGGGAGCCCGGGCGGCGCGGCCGGGCGGGGCGGCCGGTTGAAGGGGATCGTGCCGGCCCCGGTCGTGTGGCGCAGCGGGTCGGCGGCCAGCGGCCGGTCGTCGGCCCGGGCCGGCCGCACCTCGACGTCGAGGGCGCCCAGGCGGAGGGCGGCGCCGTCGGCCAGCGGCTCGGGGCCGGTGACGGCCCGGCCGTCGAGCCAGGTGCCGTTGTGCGAGCCGAGGTCCTCGACCTCGACCTCGCCCGCCCCGGTCACCGTCAGCGCCGCGTGGCGCCGGGACAGCGTGGCGTCGAGCAGCATGATGTCGCACTCGGGCGCCCGCCCCACCACCGCGGTGCCGGGGGCCAGGCGGAACCGGCGGCCGGCGTCGAGGCCCCCGACGACGACGAGCTCGCGCCCGGTCTCGGGCAGCGGCGCCGGCCCGGCGGTGCCGGCCGGCCCCGGCAGCAGCGCCTCCCCCCGGGCGGCGAAGCGGACGACGGCGCCCTCGTGCAGCCCGGCCTCGGCCAGCGAGAAGTCGGCGTCGGCCGGGTGGTCGGCGATCACCAGGGTGCCGCCGGCTCCTGCGGGATCGAGGGCGCGGGCCAGGTCGTCGACCGTGGCCGACGGGTTGTTGACCCGGACGTCGAGCTCGCGGCGGCGGTCGCCGTCGGAAAAGACGATCTGCACCGCGACCGCACGCTAGTGGGCCGCGCCGGGGGCCCGGACCGCGCGCCACCCGCACGCGGCGCGGCGGTAGTAGGCAGGGGGGTCATGCGACGCATCGTGGTGGCACTCCTCCCGCTTGCCCTGGTCTTCGCGGCCTGCGGGAACGACGACGGGAGCAACGCCCGGAGCTCGGCCTCGGGCTCGGCCTCGGGCAGCGCGCCGGCGGCCGCGGCCCCGGTCGAGCTCTCGGGCGAGGTCAACAACATGGGCACCGGCACGGTCGAGGCCGACAAGGTCGAGGTCGAGCTGGACGACTACTACTTCAAACCGACCTTCATCAAAGGCCAGCCCGGTGAGAAGGTCACGGTCGACCTCAAGAACGAGGGCAACACCGACCACACCTTCACCAGCGACACGCTCGGCGTCGACGAGGAGCTCCAGGCCGGCAAGACCGCCACCGTGACCGTGACGTTGCCGCAGCAGGGCGCGGTCGAGTTCGTGTGCCGCTTCCACAAGTCCCGGGGCATGAAGGGCGCGTTCTACCAGAAGGACGGCGACACCGTCACCAGCCAGGGCTGACACCGGTCCGTCCGGCGGCGTGCCAACATCCCCGGGCGCGGGCCATCCCTACAGGTCGACAGGGAGAGGGCGCCCGGGGAGAGGAGCCGGCGTGGGCCGATTCGAGGACAGGGTCGTCGTGGTCACCGGCTCGTCGAGCGGCATCGGCGAGGCGGCCGCCCGCGCCTTCGACGCCGAGGGCGCCAAGGTCGTCGTCAACTCGTCGTCGTCGGTCGCCGCCGGCCAGGCCGTGGCGGGGTCGCTGCGCGACGGCGTCTACGTCCGGGCCGACGTCAGCGACCCCGCCGCCTGCGCGGCGCTGGTCGACGCGGCCATCGACCGCTGGGGCCGGCTCGACGTGCTCGTCAACAACGCCGGCGTCACCGAGGTGATCGCCCACGAGGACCTCGACGCCGTGACCGACGAGATCTTCCGCCGCATCCTCGACGTCAACCTGGTGGGCACCTTCCGCCTGTGCCGGCTGGCCATGCCCCACCTGCGGGCGACCGGCGACGGCAGCATCGTCAACGTCACCTCGGTCGCCGGCGTGCGGCCGACGGGCAGCTCGATCCCCTACGCGGCGTCCAAGGCGGCGCTCAACCACCTGACCCGGCTGCTGGCCAACGTGGCCGGCCCCGAGGTGCGGGTCAACGCCGTCGCCCCCGGCCTCATCCGCACCCCGTGGACCGCCGACTGGGGCCCGGCCCACGACTCGATGCGCCGCCGCACCCCGCTCGGCCGCTCGGGCGAACCCGGCGAGATCGGGGGCCTCATCGTCGACGTGGCCGCCTCGCCCTACGTGAGCGGCCAGGTGGTGGTGGCCGACGGCGGCATGAGCCAGAGGACCTGAGCGCGGGTCGCGGCCCCGTCAGGCCCGGTGGCGGTAGGTGCGCACCGCCAGCGGCGCGAACACCGCGACGATGGCGGTGCTCCACAGCAGCGAGCCCACCACCCGGCCGGGGTCGTGGAACTGGCCCCCGAGCATCAGCGAGCGCACGGCGTCGATGGCCACGCTCACCGGCTGGTAGCGGGCGAAGGGCTGGAGCCAGCCCGGCATGGTGTCCACCGCCACGAAGGCCGACGACACGAACACCAGCGGCGCCAGCACCGGGAACGCCATGGCCTGGGCGGTCTCGGCGCTGCCGGCGACCAGCCCGAGGCTGGCGAACACCCAGGTCAGCGAGAAGCCGAAGTAGACGATCACCACCACCCCGCCCAGCAGACCCATGAGGCCTGTCTGGACCCGGAAACCCACCAGGTAGCCGATGGCCAGCATGAGCACGACCACGAAGACGTTGCGGGCCAGGTCCGCCATCGTGCGCCCCGCCAGCACCGCCGACCGGGCCATGGGCAGCGACCGGAACCGCTCGATCAGGCCCTGGTTGAGGTCCTCGGCCAGGCCCACGGCGGTCTGGGTGGCCCCGAACACGACGACCTGGGCGAACACGCCGGGCATGAGGTAGTTCACGTAGTCGACGCCCGGGATGGTGATGGCCCCGCCGAAGACGTACCGGAACATCAGCACCAGCAGCACCGGCTGGATCGTCGAGAACACCAGCAGCTGGGGCTGGCGGCGCAGGGCCGTGAGGTTCCGCCAGGCCACGGCCCGGGTGTCGGCGATCGCCCACCCGAGCATCGGCCGGTGCCGGGCCGTGAGCGCGCCGGCGCCGGTGGCCGCGGTGTCGGCGGCCGTCACGCCGCCCCCTCGTCCTGGCGCCGGGCGCCGCGCTGGCCGTCGCCGTCGACCGGCTCCTCGGCGGCATGGCCCGTCAGCGAGAGGAACACGTCGTCCAGCGTCGGCTCCCGGATCAGCAGCGAGACGGGCGCCAGCCCCGCCCTGTCCAGCGTGCGCACCACCTCCACCGCCGCCCGGGGCCCGTCGTCCACCTTGAGCACCACCGTGTGGCCCTCCAGCTCGACGTCGCCGATGCCGTGGCGGGCCAGCGCCTGGCGGGCCTGCTCGGCGTGCGCGGGGTCGAGCAGGGCGGTCTCCACGATGCTGGCGCCCAGCGTGGCCTTGAGCTCGGCGGCCGTGCCCGCGGCGATGACCTGGCCGTGGTCCACCACCACGATGTGGTCCGCCAGCCGGTCCGCCTCCTCCAGGTACTGCGTGGTCAGCAACACGGTGGTGCCGCCAGCCACCAGGCCGGAGATGACCTCCCACAGCTCGGTGCGGCTGCGGGGGTCGAGCCCGGTGGTGGGCTCGTCGAGGAACAGGACCGGAGGCCGGTGGACGAGGGCGGCGGCCAGGTCGAGGCGGCGGCGCATGCCGCCCGAGTAGGTCTTCACCGGCCGGTTGGCCGCGTCGGTGAGGTCGAAGCGGTCGAGCAGCTCGTCGGGCCGGCTCCGCACCGCCGCCTCGGGCAGGTGGGCGAGCAGGCCGACGAGGCGGAGGTTCTCCCGGCCGGTGAGGTGCTCGTCGACCGCCGCGTACTGGCCGGCGAGGCCGATCCGCTCGCGCACGGCCTGCGGGTCGCGGTCCACGTCGATGCCCAGCACCTCGGCCCGCCCGCCGTCCCGGGGGAGGATGGTGGTCAGGATGCGGACGGCGGTGGTCTTGCCGGCGCCGTTGGGGCCCAGCAGCCCCAGGACGGTGCCGGTGGGCACGGCGAAGTCGATCCCGTCGAGCGCCACGACCGTGCCGAACCGCTTGCGCAGGTCCTGGACCAGGATGGCGTCGCCGGGCACCCGGCCAGGCTCGCACGTTCGGCGGGGCCGGTGCCTGCACGTCCCCCGAGCCCCTGTTGATTTGTCACACCCGTGTGGGAACATGTGTTCGTGGGTGCCGACGCGACGATCCTCCACGCCGACCTCGACGCCTTCTACGCGTCGGTCGAGCAGCGCGACGACCGCCGGCTGCGGGGCCGGCCGGTCATCGTGGGTGGCGGCGTCGTGCTGGCGGCCAGCTACGAGGCCAAGGCGTGCGGGGTGCGCACGGCGATGGGTGGGGGCCAGGCCCGGGCCCTGTGCCCCCATGCGGTGGTGGTGCGGCCCCGCATGCACGCCTACAGCGAGGCCAGCAAGGCGGTGTTCGCCGTGTTCGAGGACACGACGCCGCTGGTCGAGGGGCTGTCCATCGACGAGGCGTTCCTCGACGTCGGCGGCCTGCGTCGGGTCGCCGGCCCGCCGCCCGCCATCGCCGCGCGGCTCCGGCGCGAGGTCCTGGCCCGGGTGGGGCTGCCCATCACGGTCGGCGTGGCTCGCACCAAGTTCCTGGCCAAGGTGGCCAGCGGGGTGGCCAAGCCCGACGGGCTGCTGGTGGTGCCGCCGGCCGGCGAGATGGCCTTCCTCCACCCCCTGCCGGTCGAGCGGCTGTGGGGCGTGGGGCGGGTCACGGCGGCCAAGCTGCACGACCGGGGCATCCGCACGGTGGGCGACGTGGCCGACCTGCCCGAGGGGGCGCTGGTGGCCATGCTCGGGCCGGCGGCCGGGCACCACCTCCACGACCTGGCCCACAACCGCGACCCGCGCCCGGTCGAGGTGGGCCGGCGCCGCCGGTCGGTCGGCGCCCAGCGGGCGCTGGGCCGCGGCGCGGTGCCCGCCGGCGCCGGGCGCCCCGCCGCGCTCGGCACGGTCGACGAGGCGGTGGTGGCGCTGGTCGACCGGGTCACCCGGCGCATGCGGGCGGCGGGGCGCGTGGGTCGCACGGTGGTGCTGCGGCTGCGGTTCGGCGACTTCGTGCGGGTGACGCGGTCGCACACGCTGCCCCGGGCCACGGCCCACACGCCCACCGTGCTGGGGGCGGTGCGCACCCTGGTGGCCGCCGCGCTGCCGCTGATCGAGCGCCGGGGGCTCACGCTGGTCGGGGTGGCCGTCGGCAACCTGGCCGACGACCGGGCCGTGCAGCTCACCCTGCCGTTCGGCCGGGGCGACGGCGGCGCCCTCGACGCCACCCTCGACGACGTGCGCAGGCGCTTCGGCGACACCGCCGTCACGCGGGCCATCCACCTCGGGCGCGACCAGGGCTGGTCGGTGCCCCTGCTCCCCGATTGAACGCGAAGGAGAAACGTTGCCGATCCTCACGAGACTGTGGCCCTATGCCCGACGCCTCCTTCACCGATCCGCCCGCAGCCGCCGCCTGGCGCCACATCGGGGCGCGGGAGGGGTTCGAGACCGCGTTCTGCGCCGCCCGGGGGTCGGGCTGGCGCCTCGAGGGCTGGTCGGCGGCGGTGGAGGACGGCGTCGCGTGGACCGTCGGCTACGCCATCGACGTCGACGAGCGCTGGTGCACGGTGGCCGCCCGGATCACGGGCCGGTCGGCGGCGGGGGCGCGGGCGGTCGAGATCGCGGCCGACGGCACCGGGTCGGGACGCTGGCTGGTCGACGGGGTGCGGGTGCCGGCGCTCGACGGCTGCCTCGACGTCGACCTCGAGGCCTCGGCCTGCACCAACACGCTGCCGGTCCACCGGCTGGCGCTGGCCCCGGGCGCGGGCGCGGCCGCGCCGGCGGTCTACGTGCGGGCGGCCGACCTGGCGGTCGAGCGGCTCGACCAGCATTACCGCCGGGCCGCCGACGACGCCGCCACCCACCGCTACGACTACGAGTCGCCGGCGTTCGGCGTGGCGGCCGAGTTGGTCTACGACGCCGCCGGACTGGTTGTCGACTACCCGGGCCTCGCCCGTCGCGTCGTGTGATAATGTTCCCGTTGGGAATACTGGCGAGAGGCTCTAGCATGACCACCATGTCCGGACGGTTCGTGGCCGAGGGGGAGTCCGGGGCTCTCGCCGACGGCGACATCGACAAGGCGCTGGAGTCTCACCGGCGGGAGCTGACGGGCTTCTGCTACCGCATGCTCGGCGCGGGGTCCGAGGCCGAAGACGCCGTGCAGGAGACGATGGTGCGCGCCTGGCGGTCGATCGACGGGTTCGAGGGCCGGTCGTCGCTGCGGTCGTGGCTCTACCGCATCGCCAACAACGTGTGCATCGACATGATGCGCAGCCCACAGCGTCGGGCCCGCCCGATGGACATGGGCCCGTCCACCCCCACCGCCGACGTGGTGCTGGGCGAGCACCGCGGCGAGCACGAGTTCGTGCAGCCGGTGGCCGACGAGCGGGTCATCGTGCTCGACGGCGATCCGGCCGACGTGGCCGCGGCCCGCGA
>DASXRH010000185.1:0-4271 GCA_036506715.1 Acidimicrobiales bacterium | reverse complement strand
TCGTACCTCGGCTCCGGCGCGGGCTGAGGGCCGCCCCAGCACCCGCAGCGAGCCGGCGATCAGGGGCCCCGCTGCCAGGGCGAAGCCCGCGGTGCCCAGCCCCAGCGCGCCGCCCAGCACCCAGCCGACCGTCAGGGTGGTGGCCTCGATGACGAGCCGGGCCGCCACCAGCGGCACCGACCGGTCGGTGGCCACCAGCATCACCATCTCCAGCGGACCCACCCCGATGTCCGCCCTCACGATCAGCGCCACGCCGAGGCAGACCACCGGGACCCCGGCCCCATAGAGCGCGAGGCGGCCGGCCAGGGCGTCGGGGTCGCCGAAGGTGGCCAGCGCGGCGTCGACCGCCCCGGCGACCGCCACCAGCAGCACCAGGTTGCCCCAGCCGGGGAGCCGGCCGAACGGGGCGCACGCCAGGTAGACGGCGATGCTCAGCGCCGCGCCGGCCACCCCCACAGTGACGTCGGCGCGGTCGGCGACGGCGGTGGTGAGCACGTCCCACGGCGTGACGCCCAGGTCGGCCGCGATCATGGCCGCCGCCCCCACCCCGATCAGCACCCCGCCGGCGAGCGCCAGGCCGAGCGTGCCGGTCTGGACCGGCCGGCCCCGGTGACGACGGAACCGCACCTGTCAGTCGACCCACTTGCGGGTGGGCGGCGGGGGCTCCCAGGCGGCCAGCGCGTCGAGCAGCGGGCCGGGCGCGGACTCGGCCATCACCAGGCCCCGGTGCCCGGGGCGGATGAACCCCTCGGCCACCCCCCGGTCGCACAGGTCGAGCAGCGGGCCCCAGTAGCCGGCCACGTCGAGCAGGCCGCACGGCTTCGGCCGGTCGTGCAGGCCCAGCTGGCTCCAGGTGACGGCTTCGACGAACTCCTCAATGGTGCCGAACCCGCCGGGCAGGGCCACGAACCCGTCGGCCAGGTCGGCCATCAGCGCCTTGCGCTCGTGGATGGTGCCCACCACTCGCAGGTCGTCGAGACCGGTGTGGGCCACCTCGGCCGCCACCAGCACCTCGGGGATGACGCCGACGACCTCGCCGCCCGCCTCCCGCACGGTGTCCGCCACCAGGCCCATGAGCCCGACGTGGGCGCCCCCGTACACCAGGCCGATCCCCCGGGCCACCAGCTCCGCGCCGAGGGCGCGGGCGGCGTCGGCGTAGTCGGGCCGGACCCCGGGGCTCGACCCGCAGAACACGCACACCCGGCGCAGGCCCACGCCGCCGTCCGGGGTCAGTCGAGCCGCCGCAGGTGCCGGCGGTACTGGCGCCCCCGCTCCAGATAGCTGAGCATGCCCACGCGGATCATCAGGTCGGGGTCGACGGCGTCGGGCCGGATCCTGGCCGGCACCCCCAGCGCCATGGCTCCCGACGGCACCTCGACCCCGCCGGACACCACCGCCCCCGCGCCCACCAGCGCGCCGCGGCGCACGATGGCGTCGTGGAGCACGACCGCCCCCGACCCGACGAGCGCGCCGTCCTCGATCCTGCACCCCTCGAGGTGGACGAGGTGCCCGATGACGCACTCGTCCCCCACCGTCGTCGGGTGGAACGGCGTGACGTGGAGGACCGAGCCGTCCTGCACCGAGGTGCGGGCGCCGATCGCGATGTGGGCGCCGTCGCCCCGCAGCACCGCCCCCGGCCACACCGACGCCTCGGGGCCCAGGCGGACGTCGCCGATGATGACCGCGTCGGGGTGGACGTAGGCGGTGGGGTCGATCGACGGCACCAGCTCGCCGAGCGCGTAGATCGCCATGTCAGGACTGGTAGCGGCCGAAGCCGCCCCGGAAGAACACGAGCGGCCCGCCCTCGTGGCCGATCTCGAGGTCGAGCACCCGGCCGACCACGATCCAGTGGTCGCCGGCCTGGTGCACGGCCTCGATGCGGGTGTCGATCCAGGCCAGGACGTCGTGGATCACCGGCGCCCCGGTGGCCACCGAGGGCCGCCAGCCGATGCCCGAGAACTTGTCGTCGCCCTTGCCGGCGAACACCCGGGCCACGTCCTCCTGGTCGTCGGCCAGCACGTTCACGCAGTAGTGGCCGGCCTCCTGGATCTTGGGCCAGCTGGCCGACTGGTCGCCGGCGAAGAAGGCCACCAGCGGCGGGTCGAGCGACACCGAGGCGAACGAGCCGACGCACAGACCCACCGGGCCGTCGTCGCCGTGGGCGGTGATGACGGTGACCCCGGTGGGGAAATGGCCGAGCACCTGCCGGTAGCGGGCGGCGTCGATCGAGGACGCGTTGCCGGGGATGTCGGTCACGCCCGGCACCCTAGCGACCTGTGACGACCCGTCAGATGCCCGCGATCAGCCGCCGAAGCTGACCGTGAGGCCCTCGTAGGCCGCCATGACCTCGGTCAGCCCCGTCGACGCGGCCACGTCGCGGGCGTACGCCTGCAGGGCGTCGACGTCGTCGTCGTCGTGGGCGGGGTCGTGGTGGAACAGGGCCAGGCGCTTGGCCCCGGCCTCGTGGGCCACGAAGACCGCGTAGTCGACGGTGCAGTGGCCCCAGTAGTACTTCTGGGAGAACTCGGCCTGCGTGTACTGGGCGTCGTGGACGACGAGATCGGCGCCGTCGCACAGCTCGAGCACCTCGTCGCCGACCGTGTGGCTGCCGTCCTGGGGCATCTGGTGGTCGGCCAGGTAGGCGATCGTCGCCCCGCCCACCTCGACCCGGTAGCCGTTGTTGGTGCCCACGTGGGGCACGGGCCGCACACGGACCTTGGCCCCGTCGATCTCGACGTCGCAGTCGGCCACGTCGTGGAAGGTGATCTGGCCGTAGAGCTGCTCGACGGTGACGGGGAAGAACGGCGGCCGCACGAACTGGTGGAACGCCTCGGCCAGCGAGCCGGCCTCCTGGGCGGGGCCGTAGACGTCGAGCCGGGCTCCGGGAGCGAGGATGGGGGCGAAGAACGGCAACCCCTGCACGTGGTCCCAGTGCATGTGGGTGACCAGCGCGGAGCCCCGGAACGTGCCGTCGGTGGGCAGCGTGCGGCCGAGCTGGCGGAGGCCGGTGCCGAGGTCGAGCACGATCGGGTCGTGGCCCGGCGCGTCGATCTGGACGCACGACGTGTTGCCGCCGTACCGGCGGTTCTCGTCGCACGGACAGGGGGTCGAGCCCCGGACACCGAAGAAGGAGACGTTCAGCAAGGCTTCCCCTCAGCGCGCCACGAGCGCTCGGGCGACGTTACCCAAATGCCAACGGCGTGGGCCGTGGGTGTGACCACAATCACCGACCGCGGCCCCTGCGGGCCGAACGGGCGGGCTCGGTTAGCGTCGGGTGGCATGACGGGGAGCTCCGAGGGGACGATCACACAGGGCAGCGTCGAGGCGGCGGGGCTGACCTTCGGCTACCTGGCCGCCGGCGACCTCGACGACACCAGCGCGCCGCTGGCCGTATGCCTGCACGGCTTCCCCGACTGCGCGTGGACGTGGCGGCATCTGTTGCCCTCTCTGGCGGCGGAGGGCTACCGGGCGGTGGCCCCGTGGTTGCGAGGGTATGCACCCACGACCGTACCCGCCGACGGCCATTACCAGGCCGCGGTGTTGGGGCTCGACGCCTGCGCCCTCCACGGCGCCCTCGGCGGGGGCGACGATGCCGTGCTCGTCGGGCACGACTGGGGGGCGCTGGCCGGGTACGCGGCCGTCCATCACCCCGACCGCCCGTGGCGGCGGCTGGTGACGATGGCGGTGCCGCCGCCCGCGACCCTCGGCGCGGGCTTCTTCTCGTACGACCAGCTGCGGCGGTCGTGGTACATGTTCTTCTTCCAGCACCCGCTGGCCGAGATGGCCCTGGCGATGGACGACCTGGCGTTCATCGACCGGCTGTGGGCCGACTGGTCGCCAGGCTATGACGCCGCCGACGACCTGCCCGGGGTGAAGGACGCGCTGCGCGACCCGGCCAACCTGGGGGCCGCAGTCGGCTACTACCGCGCCACCCTGGGCGGGGTCGGGCTGTCGGACGACCCCGAGGTCCAGGCCATCGACGCCGCGTCCGCCGGGCCACCGCCGGTGCCCACGCTGTACCTCCACGGCCGCACCGACGGGTGCATGGCCGCCGACCTGGCGTCGACCGCCGACGCCGCGCTCACCACCCCCGGCTCGCGGGTCGAGCTGGTCGACGGCGCCGGCCACTTCCTGCACGTCGAGCGGCCCGAGGTGGTGAACCGGCTGGTGCTCGACTTCCTCACGGCACCCACCGGTTGAGCCGGCGCACCCGGGCGACCACCGCGTCGAACCGGTCCCGCCGCAGCGCCGCGCCCTCCCGGCGGACCTCG
>DASXRH010000184.1:0-3534 GCA_036506715.1 Acidimicrobiales bacterium | reverse complement strand
TCCACGGCCCGGGCTGGCTGATCGACCCCCTGACCCGGCTCAAGCAGGCTGCCGACCTCCACACGTCGACCGCGGCCCAGCGGCTGGTGGCCGAGGCCGTGACCCGCCCGGGCTGGCTCGACGGCCGGGCCGTCCGGCTGACCGCCCTCTACCGGCACCGGGCCGGGGTGCTGGCCTCGGCCCTGCGCCGGGCGGCCGGCGACCGCCTGACCTTCGCCGCCCCGAGGGGCGGCATGTTCCTCTGGGCCCGGCTGGCCCGGGGGCGGGCCACCGATCTCCTGCCCGCCGCCCTGGCCCGGGGGGTGGCGTTCGTGCCGGGGGCCGCCTTCGCCCTGGCGGACCCGCCCGACGACCACCTGCGCCTGTGCTTCGCCACCCTCGGCGACGACGACCTCCGCACCGCCGCCGACCGCCTGGCCGCGGCACTCGCCTAGGGCATCGGTGCCCCCATGGGGTTGGGGACGGGCATCATCCCGGCCGCCACCACCGCCCGGGCGATCGGCGCCAGCCCGTCGTGCAGCGCCCGGGTGCGCTCGGGCCCGAGGGCCCGCCAGGGGCGGGCGGCGGCCCGATCGGTGGCGTCCTCGACCGCCGCCTTGAGCGCGTGCCCGGCGGCGGTGGCCACCCCGCTCCCCGTGACGAGGCCCCGGGCGGCCAGCCCGTCGGCCGCGGCGTCCCACTCGTCGTCGGTCCATCCCCGGTGGGGCTGGAGACCGGCGCGGGCGGTGCCGCCCGTGGCCGAGGCCAGCACGTGAGCGGCGCACCCGTCGACCCCGGCGGCCAGCAGGGCGGCGTTGTGGCCGTCGCCCCGGAACTCGCGCAGCAGCGTCAGCGCCTGCCACAGCACCAGGTGGGGCTCGTCGGGCCACGGCATCGCCGTGTGGGCGGCGAACAGCAACCGCCCGGCGGGATCGCAGCCGTCCACTGCGGCCCGGGCCAGACCGGCCAGGTCGGCGCCGGCGGCGGCCAGCCCGTCCCCCGGCCCCGCCCGCAGGGCGGCGTCGACCCCGGCCACCCGGGCCGCCCAGGCGCCGGCGGGCGTGACCATGGTCCACACCTCGGGGACGGCCCGGGCCACCATCGCCGGCGCGAAGTTGTAGAGCACCGCGGTGGCCACGCCGGCCGGCACCTCGCCCAGCGGCGACAGCCGGGTGGCGAAGTAGCCCCGCCAGAACCCCCGCAGCCCCGCCGCCGCCCAGGCGGCCTGGGAGTCGGGGGCGAAGTAGGTCACGGCGTGGAGCGGTTCCCCGACGGTCCACATGTCCCGGGCGGCGGCGGCAGCGTCCACGGACCCAAACCTGACGCCTCCACGCAAACCGTTCCAGGGCCAATCCCCGGCCCTGGCACGCTGATGGGCATGGCCCCGGCCACCACCGCGCTGTCCCCGGCCACACTGGCCCGGGTGGTCACGGGGTGGGACGGCGGCGACGGCCCCCTCTACCGCCGGCTGGCCTCGGCAGTGGTGGCCGCCCTCGATCGGGGCGACGTCCCCCGGGGCGCCCGCCTGCCGGCCGAGCGGGGCGCCGCCCGCGCGCTGGGGGTGGCCCGGGGCACGGTGGTCGCGGCCTACGACCTCCTGCGCGACGC
The DNA here is from genome assembly GCA_036506715.1 of Acidimicrobiales bacterium. Lineage (GTDB taxonomy): Bacteria > Actinomycetota > Acidimicrobiia > Acidimicrobiales > VFJN01 > ZC4RG19. Next base: position 1,947 of record DASXRH010000184.1, on the reverse strand, counting down.
CGGCGTCGTCGAGCGCCGACGGGGCAGCGGCACGTGGGTGGTCGACGGCGGTGCGCCCCAGCTGCGGCTGCACGAGCTGGCCGCCGGCCTCCGCGCCCGCCAGCTGACGCGGGACACGATCGACCGGGGTGGGGCGGTCGTCGACCTGGCCCTGTCGGTCCTCCCGTCCCTCGACGGCCTGCCGCCCGACGCGTTCACGCTCGACCCCACCACGCTCGCCGCCGCGGCCCACGGGCACGGCTACCACCCGGCCGGCCTGCCGGCCCTGCGGGAGCGGCTGGCCGCCCTCCACAGCGCACACGGCCTGCCCACCACCGCCGACCAGATCGTGGTCACCCTCGGAGCGCAGCAGGGCGTGGCCCTCACCGCCCGCCTGCTCGTGCAACCGGGCGACGTGGTGGCGGTCGAGTCGCCGACGTACCCGGGCGCCATCGACGTCTACTCCCGGGCCGGCGCTCGCTTCGCCACGATGGGTGGCGACAGCGCCGGGGTGCTGCCCGACGAGGTCGAACGGGTGGTGGCGGCGACCGGTCCCCGCCTGGTGTACGTGGTGCCCACCGGCCACAACCCCCGGGGCACGGTGCTGCCCGACCACCGGCGGCGGGCGCTGGCGGCCGTCGCCGACGACCGCGACACCTGGCTGGTCGAGGACGAGTGCCTGGCGTGGCTGGCCTACGACCGGGACGGGCCGCCCCTGCCCGTGGCCGCCCACGGCCGCGACCGCCGGGTCCTGACCATCTGCTCGCTGTCCAAGGTGCTGTGGGGCGGGCTGCGCCTCGGCTGGGTTCGGGCGCCCGAGCCGGCGGCCGCCCGGCTGAGCCGGCTCAAGGCCGCCCTCGACCTCGGCAACAGCGCCGTGTCGCAGATGGTGGTGCTGGGCCTGTTCGACCGGATCGAGGCCATCGCCGCCGGACGCCGCCGCTCGCTGGCGGCCGGCGCCCGGCTGCTGCGGGAGCTGCTGGCCGAGGCCGTCCCCGGCTGGACGAGCCGTCCGCCCGACGGCGGCCTGTCGCTATGGGTGCGGCTGCCCGAGGGCACCGGCGACGCGTTCGCCCCGGTGGCCCTGCGCCACGGGGTGCGGGTCCTGCCGGGCAGCGCCGCCAGCCCCGACGAGGCCCACGTCGACCACCTGCGGCTGGCGGTGTCGCTGCCGCCCGACCGGCTCCGGCTCGCCTCCCGGCGGCTGGCGGCGGCCTGGGACGAGTTCACCTGCCCCTCCGGCGCCCGCCACCCCCAGTCGGCGTCCTGACGGCGTCCCGGCCCCCCTCCGTGCCATTGGCGGTCCGCCGCGGTTGACTGTGTGCATGGGCAACGTGCGCACCCGCGTGTACCTCGACGGCAAGCTCGACGCCGAGGACTTCCCGGTGGCGGCCGTGTCCGAGCACCTGGCCCGGGAGGGCACGCTGGTGTGGGTCGACTTCCTCCACCCCGGCGCCGACGACCTGGCCGGGATCGCCGACGAGCTGGGCCTGCACACCCTGGCGATCGAGGACGCCCTCGAGCCGCACCAGCGCTCGAAGATCGACCACTACGGCACCCACCTGTTCATGACCGCGTACGCCGCCCGCCTCGATCCCCGGACCGAGGAGCTGGTCAAGACCGAGGTCGACAGCTTCATCGGTCCCCGCTGGCTGGTGACCGTCCGGTCCGACGACCGGTTCTCGATGGACCCGGTGCTCGCCCGGTGGGACGCCTCGCCCGACCTGGTGGCCATAGGCATCGGCTTCCTGGTCCACGGCCTGCTGGACGAGATCGTCGACGGTTACTTCGACACGGTCCAGCAGTTCGACGAGTACTACGACCGCGTGGGCGACGGCATCTTCAGCGACCAGCCGGTCGGCCCCGACCAGCAGCGCGAGTGGTTCGAGACGCGGCGCACGCTCACCCACTTCTACCGGATGGTGGCACCGCTGCGGGAGGCGTTCAGCGCCCTGCTCCACCGCGAGC
>DASXRH010000183.1:0-1702 GCA_036506715.1 Acidimicrobiales bacterium | reverse complement strand
CATGCCGAGACGGTCATACCCTCGTCGGCCGCTGCTTCACGGACCACGGCCGCCAGCTCTTCGTCGAACGACACGCTCAGCTTGTCAGCAGGCACGACTCGGATCCTACCAGCAGAATCCAGTGGTAGGACGACGCCGACGACGAGCCGGCCCGTAGGTCTCGACCGGCACCGACGGCCGGCCCAACCCGTCCCCAACACGATGGCCTCGATCCGTACCAGCCCTACGGGTCGAGGCCATCGTCCCCCATCGACGCCGGTGGCCCCCATCCACCACCCCCTGGTGTCAGCATGCGCACCACGTCGCCCGCCCGCACCCGCAGGGTGCACTTGTCGGGCAGCCGCTCGGCCCGGGCCTCGTCGCCCCCGGGCAGCAGCCAGTTCTCCCCCGTCGCCCCCGGCTCGCCGCCGGCGAGCCCGGGTGGCCGAGACACCCGGCGCTCGGTGATGAGCGAGACCGTGACGTCCTCCAGCACCTGGAGGTCGCGCTCGATGCCCTCGCCGCCCGGCTGCGTCCCCGCCCCGCCGCTGCCCCGCCGCAGGCGGTAGCGCAGCACCCGCAGCGGGAACGACCGCTCCAGCGCCTCGATCGGGGTGTTGCGGGTGTTGGTCATGCCGGTGTGGACGCCGCTCATGCCGGGGGCGCCGGGGCGGCCGCCCTGCCCGCCGGCGACGGTCTCGTAGTAGACCCAGCCGTCGCCCCCGACCAGCAGGTTGTTCATCGTGCCCTGGCCGGCGGCCGGCACCCGGGCGGCGCAGGGCTCGGCGAGGGCGGCCAGGCACACGTCGGCCACCCGCTGGCTGACCTCGACGTTGCCCGCCCCCACCGCCGCCGGCGGCCGGGCGGCCACGATCGTGCCCGGCGGGGCCACCACGGTCACCGGGCGCATGGCGCCGCCGTTGGCGGGGATGGTGGGGTCGACCGCCGAGCGCAGGGCGTAGGCCACCGCCGACACCGTGACGGCCTCGACGGCGTTGACGTTCCCGCGGGCCTGGGGGTCGGTGCCGGTGAAGTCGACGGTGACCTCGTCGCCCGCCACCGTGACCGTCACCGCCACCCGGGCCGGCCGCTGCTGGTCGGCGGCGGCGCCGGTCGAGTCGAGCACGTCCTCCCGGGCCCAGCGGCCGTCGGGCAGGCCGGCCAACGCCGCCCGCATGCGGCGCTCGCCGTAGTCGACCACCTCCGCGAGGGGGGCGTCGGCCATGGACGCCAGCCGCTCGACGCCGACGACGTTGGCCCCCACCTGGGCGTCGAGGTCGCCCGCCCGCTCGTCCGGCGTGCGGGAGTTGGCGAGCAGCATCCGCCGCAGCCCGTCGTCGAGCAGGGTGGGCGGGATGCGCAGGCCCTCCTGGTGGATGTCGGTGGCGTCGGCCGGGATCGACCCGGGGGCGGCGCCGCCCACGTCGGCGTGGTGGGCCCGGTTGGCCGCCCACCCCACCAGGCGGCCGGCGGCGAAGCAGGGGGCGACCAGCGTGACGTCGTTGAGGTGGGTGCCCCCGGCGAACGGGTCGTTGACCACCACCTGGTCGTCGGGCCGGATGCCGGCGCCGAAGGCGTCGATGGCCGCCCGCACGCTGGCCGGCATCGAGCCCAGGTGGACCGGTATGTGCTCGGCCTGGACCAGCATCTCGCCGGCGGCCGTGAACAGCGCGGCCGAGCAGTCGGCACGCTCCTTGATGTTGGGGCTGAAGGCGGCCCGCCG
>DASXRH010000182.1:0-4608 GCA_036506715.1 Acidimicrobiales bacterium | reverse complement strand
CCGAGGGCCGGGTGCCGCCGTCGCGGGACGGCAACGGGTTCCGCACCCGGTACGCCGACGACCTCGCGCTCCTGGCCGAGCACGGGATCACCCACCACCGGGTGACCGTCGAGTGGGCCCGTCTCGAGCCGTCCCCCGGGCGGTGGGACGACGACGAGGTCACCCACCTGCGCCGGGTGCTGACGGCCGCCCACGACGCGGGTGTGGAGGTGTGGGCCTGCCTGCTGCACGGATCGGCCCCCGGGTGGTTCACCGACGACAGCCGGGGGTGGCTCGACGACAAGGCCGCGACCCTCACCTGGGCCCGCCACGTCGACCGGGTGGCCGAGGCGTTGGGCGACCTGGTGGCCGGGTGGCTGCCCATCCACGAGCCCGACGTCGTGGCCCGGCTCGGCTACGGCGAGGGGACCTTCCCGCCGGGGCGGCGCGAACCCGACGACGGGGCCACCGCCCAGGCCGCGCTGCGTCGCGCCGAGGCGGAGGCCGCCAGGCTGCTGCGGTCCGGCGGGCAGCCCGTGGGCGTGGCCTGGCGGCCGGGCGACGCCCACGAGGACGACGACCTGGTCGTGGTCACCGCCCCAGTCACGAAGCTCGAGGACCCGCTCGCCCGGGTGATCGACACCGTCGGCCACACCCGCGCGCTGGTGGTGACCGGCGATCCCGACACCGACCCCGGCGACGACGCCCGCCGCGAGCGCCTGGCGGCCGCCGCCACCGTGGTGGCCGCCGCCCACCGGGACGTACCCATCGTCGGTGCCTTCCACCAGCCGGCGGTCGACGGCTACGAGTGGCACCGGGGCTTCGACGCCCGGCTGGGCCTGTTCGACCGCGACCGCAACCCCCGCGCCGCGCTGGCCGCCCTCCCCGGCGCGGGCTGAGAATCGACACGGCGCGAAGAACCCCGCGCCGGCTGTCGATCCCGGCCCCCGTGCTGCGTCCCCTTGGTGACGCCGCTCACCGTGGGCGACATCGACATCCGAACGAAGGAGAGCGCGATGCCTCAGTACACGCTGCTGATGTACCAGCCCGTCGACCGCGAGCAGGACCCGGCGGACTTCGCCGACGAGCACAAGCGGTGGAACGCCTTCCACCAGGAGCTGGTCGACGCCGGCGCGCTGGTGTCCAACAAGGGCCTGGCCGGCACCGACACCGCCACCACGGTGCGGGTGCGCGACGGCGAGACCCACATCACCGACGGGCCCTTCGCCGAGACCAAGGAGTACCTCGCCGGGTACTACCTGATCGAGGTCGACTCGCTCGACGCCGCGCTGGCCTACGCGGCCCGCATCCCCAGCGCCGAGTACGGGTCGGTCGAGGTCCGGCCGGGCTGGGGGTGAGCGGTGGCGGGCGGCCGGGCCCGGGCGACCTGGCCGCCACCGTCGAGCGCGCCTTCCGGGAGGAGCGGACCCGGGTCCTGGCCACACTGATCCGCCAGGTCGGCGACTTCCAGCTGGCCGAGGACGCGGTGCAGGACGCCTTCGCCGCCGCCGTGGCCACCTGGCCCCGCGACGGCGTGCCCGACAGCCCCCGGGCATGGATCACCACCACCGCCCGCCGCCGGGCCATCGACCGCCTGCGCCGCGAGCGGTCGACCGCCGACCGCACGGCCCGCCTGGCCGAGCTGGCCCGCCTCGACGCCCAGGAGCACCGGCCCGGCGCCGCCGACAGCGCCGTGACCGACGACCGGCTACGCCTGATCTTCACCTGCTGCCACCCGGCCCTGGCCATGCCGGCCCGGGTGGCGCTCACCCTGCGGACGCTGGGCGGCCTGACCACCCCCGAGATCGCCCGCGCCTATCTGGTCGGCGAGGCGACGATGGCCCAGCGTCTTGTCCGGGCCAAGCGCAAGATCGCCGAGGCCCACATCCCCTACCGGGTGCCGCCCGACGCCGCGCTGCCCGACCGGCTGGCCGGCGTGCTGGCGGTCCTCTACCTGATCTTCAACGAGGGCTACGACGCCACCGGGGGCGACCGGCTGGTGCGGGGGGAGCTGTGCAGCGAGGCGATCCGGCTCGCCCGGCTGCTGGCCGCACTCATGCCCGACGACGCCGAGGTGCGGGGCCTGCTGGCGCTGATGCTGCTGCACGACGCCCGGCGGGCCGCCCGGGTCGACGACCGGGGCGCCTACGTCCCGCTCGACCGCCAGGACCGGTCTCGGTGGGACGCCGGGCGGGTGCGGGAGGGGGTCGCGGTGCTCGAGAGCGCGCTGCGGCGCCACCACCCCGGCTCCTACCAGATGCAGGCCGCCATCGCCGCCCTCCACGTGCAGGCGCCCACGCCCGAGCAGACCGACTGGACCCGGATCGCCGAGCTGTACGGGGCGCTGGCCCGGCTGGCCCCGTCGCCTGTGGTCGAGGTCAACCGGGCGGTGGCGGTCGGCTTCGCCGCGGGGCCCGCAGCCGGGCTGGCCGTGCTCGACCCGCTGGTCGGCGACCCGGCGCTGGCCGGCTACCAGCCGCTCCACGCCGCGCGGGCCGAGCTGCTGGCGCGGTCGGGCGACCGCGACGGCGCCGTGGGCGCCTACCGGCGGGCCATCGAGCTCAGCACCAACGCCGTCGAGCGAGCCGAGCTCGAACGGCGCCTCGCCGGGCTGTGACCGGCGGGTCCCGGGGCCGATACTGTCCGGGGATGCCGCCGACCGCGACGCTGGCCCGCAAGATGTGGCGGACCCTCGAGCCGTACCACGGGCTGATCTACTTCACGCCCCGGGCGACCGCGGCCTACGCCGCCCTCGGCGTCACCGGGCGGGCCGGCTACTTCGCCTCCCGGGCCGCGGCCTTCGGGCCCGTGCCGGCCGAGGTGGTCATCGCCACCTTCTACAACTTCGAGCCCGGGTTGGTGCGGGCCGCCATCCCCGGCGCCTGGGAGATCACCTCGCCCGCTGCCCTGGTCGACGCCCGCCTCCAGGCGGCCGACGCCGCGTTGCGCGATGCCATCGGCGACGAGGCGGCCGGCTCGGCCGACATGAAGGCCGCGGCCGAGGCCGCTCGGCGGGCCGCCGAGGCGTGCACCCCCGAGGGCCGCCCGCTGTTCGCCGCCCACGCCGCCCTGCCCTGGGCCGACGAGCCCCACCTGGTGCTGTGGCAGGCCGTCACCCAGCTGCGCGAGTTCCGGGGCGACGGCCACGTCGCCGCCCTGGTGCTCGAGGGCATCAACGGGTGCGAGGCCCTGGTCACCCACGGGGCGGCCGGCGACAACGCCATCGGCCTCGAGGTGCTGCGGTCCAGCCGGGCCTGGCCCGACGCCGCCTGGGACGCCGCCCGCGCCCGCCTGCGCGACCGCGGCTGGCTCGACGACGACGACCGGCTCACCGCCGAGGGCGCGGCCGTGCGCGACCGGGTCGAACAGGCGACCGACGAGGCGGCCATGTCCCCGTGGCGGGCCCTGGGCGAGGACGAGGCCGACCGGCTGCGGGCGACCGTGCGGCCGTGGAGCCGGGCCATCGCCTCGTCAGGGGTGTTCGCCCGGCGGCCGGAGGGAGAGGCCGGCTGATCCGGCCGGCCCGCGCCGATGCCCCGCCGCGACCGCTTCGCCGGCCAGTTCGACAGCGTGCTCGCCGCCGCCCAGGCGGGCCAGCCGTGGGCGCTCGAGCGCATCTTCACCGCCCTGTCGCCGGTGGTCGAGGGCTACCTGCGGCTCCAGGGCGCCGGCGAGCCCGAGGACCTGACCAGCGAGGCCTTCGTGGCCGTGCTGCGCAACCTGGGCCGGTTCGCGGGCGACGAGGCCGGGTTCCGGTCGTGGGTGTTCACCATCGCCCACCGTCGGCTGCTCGACGAGCGCCGCCGGATCAGCCGCCGGGCCCCCACCGAGCCGCTGACCGACGCGCTCGACGCCCCGGCGCCCGACGACGTTGCCGACCTGGTCGAGCGGTCGTTGGGCGCCGAGCGGGTGCGGCGGCTGTGCGCGGACCTGCGGCCCGACCAGCGCGACGTCCTGCTGTTGCGCCTGCTGGGACGGCTCAGCATCGACGAGGTGGCGGCCATGCTGGGCAAGACCCCGGGTGCCGTGAAGGCCCTCCAGCGGCGCGGCTTCCTGGCTGTCGCCCGCGCGCTGGAGCGTGAGGGCGTACCGCTGTGAGCGGTTCCGGCGATGACGGGACCGGCATGTCGGCGATCCCACGGCTCGACGACGACACCCTCGAGGCGATCGTCCACGGCGACGATGTCCCCCACGATGTCGCCGACCTGGCCTCGTTCGCCCGCCAGGTCGAGGAGGCCGGGAACGGGCCCACGCCCCCCGCGTCCCCGGCGCTGGCCACGCTCATCACCACCGGCGGGGGCCGGCGCGGCCGGCCGCGGCCCCGGCATCGGGCGCCCCGGCGCCCCGGCTCGCGGCGGGTGGCGGCGCTGTCCAAGGCCGCGGGCATCGGCGTGGCGGCCAAGCTCGCGATCACCGCTTCGGCCGCGGCGGCCGGGGTGATGGGCGCCGGCGCCGCAGGGGTGCTGCCCATCCAGGCCGACACCACGGTGGGCCACGCGTTCGAGGCGGTGACGACCATCGAGCTGCGGGAGACCTCTCCCCCGACGAGGAGGCTGGGGAGGGAGCCCGCCAAGGTGAGCCCTGCGGCGGCCACCACGACCACCGATGCCACCCGCAGCGGCGGCGACG
>DASXRH010000181.1:0-7801 GCA_036506715.1 Acidimicrobiales bacterium | reverse complement strand
CTGCTGCTGGGGACCGGAGAAGATGGGCCCGCCGACCGGGTGGTCGACGAGGGTGAGGGTGGCGTTGCGGGGCCGGGCACCGCTGCCGGTGGCGCTCACCGTCAGCGTGTTGGCCCCCTCGGCCAGCCCGGTGACCAGGCCGACGAGGCTGCCGTCCCCCGGGTCGGCGAAGGCGGCGGTGACATCGGTGTCGCCCAGGGCGACCCGGACCCGGTCGAGGGCGAGCCCGTGGGGAACCGCCACCTTCACCAGGGCGTCGCCCCCGCTGACCTGGTCGGCCCGGCCCGACAGGACCGTGACGGCGAACCGGTTGGCGGCCGGGGCGGGCGCGCCGGCCGCCGGGCCGGCTCCGGCCAGCGTGGCCGCCCCCAGGGTCAGGGCCAGCGCGGCCCCCAGGCCCCGGCGCCGGAGGCCGGCTCCGGCCCGCCGTCGCTGCTGCCGTCGCGGACGTGGCTGGCGCATGCTCATCCCCCCTGGTGGGGTGGCCCGCCCCTCCTCGGGCCCCCTGGAGGCCGGAACCTACCGGTGACATCGGTCACGGCGCAATGGGCGGCCGTCGCGCCGCCCCGGGTCAGCCCTGGTCGCCGAGGGTGGCCGTGAGCCGCCGCATGCCGGCCAGCCACCGGTCGCGGTCGCCCGCACGGCGGCGCTCGAACGTGGCCACGTCCGGGTGGGGCAGGATGAGGAACCGCTCGTCGCGCAAGCCCTCGACCACCACCTCGGCCACCCGGTCGGGCGGCAGGATGCCGGTCACGGCCGCGGCACCGGCCGCCGCCTCGGCCGGAATGGGCGTGTCGGCGCCCAGCCCGCCCCGCAGCATGGCCGTGTCGACCGCCATCGGGCACAGGCACGACACCTTCAGGCCCTGGTCGCCGTAGGTGATGGCCAGCCACTCGGCCAGGGCGACGGCCGCGTGCTTGGTCACCGAGTACGGGGCGTCGCCCGGCTGGCTGAGCAGGCCGGCCGCCGAGGCCGTCGACAGCAGGTAGCCGCCACCCCGGCCGAGCATGCGGGGCACCAGCGCCCGGGCCGCGTACACGTGGGCCATGACGTTGACCGACCACACCCGCTCCCACACCCGGTCGTCGACCTCGATGCCGCCGTAGCCGAGGATCCCCGCGTTGGAGGCGAACAGGTCGATGGGGCCGACCTCGGCCTCGGTGCGGTCCACCAGGCCTTTGACCTCGTCCTCCACGCTGACGTCGGCGGCCTCGGCCCGGGCCCGGTCGCCGATGTCGGCGGCTGTCGCCGCCGCGCCGTCGCCGTCCCGGTCGGCCACCACCACGGCACGGGCGCCCTCGGCGGCGAAGCGCTGGGCCAGTGCCCGGCCGATGCCGCCCGCGCCGCCGGTCACCACGCAGATGCGGTCCTGGAGCTCCATGGGCCGGCATCGTACGGCCGGCGCCGGGGCTACCCCGCGATCGCGGCCCGCACGGTCGCCTCGGCCGAGGCCCGCCGATCGGCGCCCCAGGGCAGCGGCATCAGCACCGGCGCGTCGACACCGGCGTCGGTGTAGGCCCGCATGGTGGCGGCCACGGTGGCGGCGTCGCCCATGACGTCGATGGCGTCGACCATCCGGTCGCTGACTGCGCCGATGGCGCCGTCGCGGTCACCGGCCGCCTGGCGCTCGGTGATCTCGGCCACCTCGTCGGCGAATCCCGCCCGCTCGAAGTTGCGGGCGTAGCTCGGCACCACCGCGTACGACCACAGGTCCCGCCGGGCCAGCGCCTCCCCCTCCTCGCGGGCGCACACGCCCGCGTGGACGTAGGCGTAGACGGTGGCGTCGCCGCCCTCCCGCACCCGCTCGACCGACCAGGGGACGTGCGAGGCCGGCAGGTAGTTGAGCAGCACCCCGTCGGCCAGCTCGCCGGCCAGGCGCAGCATGCCGGGATTGAGGGCGCCGATCACGATCTTCGGCCGGCGCTCGCCCAGCCGCACCCCGAGACGGAACCCCTTGACCTGGTAGAAGTCACCGGCGAAGTCGACCCGCTCGCCCGACAGGCAGGCCCGCAGCAGGGTGACGTACTCGCGCACCCGGGCCAGGGGCCGGTCGCCGTAGGGAACGCCGTGCCAGCGCTCGGTCACCACGGGCGACGAGATGCCGACACCGAGCAGGATGTCGCTGTCGGGGTGCAGGGCCTGGAGCGTGGCGCCCGCCATCGCCACCACCATGGGGGTGCGCAGCTGCAGGGCGAGCACGCCGGTGCCGAGGTCGAGCCCGGGGGCGGCGGCCCCGGCGGCGGCCAGCAACGAGAACGCCTCGGGACCGGTGGTCTCGGCCGTCCAGAAGCTGCGGTAGCCCAGCTCGCCGGCCAGCCGGGCGGTCGACACCGCCATGTCGGGCCCCAGGCTCATCAGCGACGCGAACGTGACGCCGGCGCGGTCCATCCCCATGGGCGGGGAACCTAGTCGGCCGCGATCGGCGCCCGAGGGTGACGGCGCGACCGTCGGCGGCGCCATAGCATCGCCGTCCATGGAGTTGACGGCGGCCGAGGGTCGCGTCCTCGGGTGCCTGATCGAGCAGGAGGCGGCCGATCCGGGCGCGGTACCGCTCACCCTCAACGCCCTGCGCCTGTCGTGCAACCAGACCACGGGCCGCGACCCCGTGGTGGCCTACGACGACCGCACGGTCGAGGACACGCTGCTGTCGCTCAAGTCGAAGGGGCTGGCCCGGTTCGTGGCCCCCACGCCCGAGGTGCGGGCCACCCGCTACCGCCACCGGGCCGACGACCGCTGGCGGATGGGTCCCGGCGACCTGGCGGTGCTGGCCGTCCTGCTGCTGGGGAGCGAGCAGACGGCGGGCGAGGTGCGGGTCCAGGCCCTGCTGCTCCACGGGTTCGCGGGGCCGGGCGAGGTCGACGCCGTGCTCGACGCCCTGGCCGCCCGCACACCTCAGCCCTTCGCCGCCCGCGTCGACCCCCCGCCGGGCGAGCGCGACACCCGCTGGGTCGAGGTCCTGACCGGCCCTGTCGGCACCCGGTCGCCGGCCGGTGACGGGCTCGACCCCGGGGCGGCAGGGCGGCCTGGGCTGCCGGCCGGGGTGACGGGCCCGTCCTACGCCGAGCTGGTGGCCCGGGTGGCCGACCTCGAGCGGCGGCTGGCCGCGGCGCTCGAGCGCCCGGCCATCGCCGCCGGCGCGCCGGTCCCGCCGCCGCCCCCGCCGCCGGTCGAGGTGCGGGCCCGGCCCATGGCCCGCCTCGCGTTCCCGGCCGACGAGGGCCGCCCCCGCCCGGCGGCCGCGGCCACGGTGGGTGAGCTGGCCGAACTGGTCGACCGGCTGGGCGACATCGAGCGCCGGCTGGCCCGCATCGAGGCCGAGCTCGGCGCCCTCCGCTAGGAGTCCGAGCCGATGGGCGAGGCCACGCTCTGGGGCTCAGAAGTCGCCGACCCGGCTGAGCTGGTAGGGCGTCGCCACCCGCTCGTCGCCCAGGGGCACGACCACGACCTGGAGGTCGGGGACGTCGGCGCCGCAGCGGGTCTCGCCCAGCCGCACCACGGCGGGGGTGCTGTCGGCCGCGGTCTCCTCGGCCAGGAGGCCGCTCTCGTCGTGGAGCTCGAGGCGCAGCTGCATCCCGGGCGGGGTGGCCAGGCGGATCTCGACGGTGCCGTCGCACGCGGGCTGGAGGGCGTCCTTCAGCATGACCGGGTAGGTGTCGACGTCGTCGGCGGGGACGATGGTGGCCTCGATCTGGTCGACCAGCGGCTGGCCGTCGAGCTCGTCGGGCGGGGCCTCGCAGCCGTTGGCGGGGTTGTCGTCGTAGTCGGCGTGGAGGTCGGTGCAGGTGACGCCGTCGGTCCAGGGTGCGGGCTCGGCCTGGCCGCACGGCTGGTAGGGCAGGCTGGTGCACCCCTCGGGCGCGGCGGCGTCGCCGAGCGCTGGGGCGCCGCCGCCGTCGTCGTCGCCGCCCACCAGCGCCAGGACCGCCGCCACCAGGGCGAGCAGGGCCACGAGGGCCACGATCGTGGGCCACCGGCGCTGGCGCCAGCGCATGCGCCGCAGCCACTGGGTGCGGGCCTCGGTGGTCTCGGGGCCGCCGCCCGCCAGGTCGGCCGCGCTGGGCCGCCGCTCGGGGCGGGGATCGAGCATGGCCCGCACCAGGGTGCGCAGCGACCGGGGCAGGCTGCGGGACACCCGCTCGACCTTGCCGCTGGCCGCCCGCACCATGAGCAGGCCGGGATCGCCCTGGCCGTACGGGCCGTCGCCGGTGGCGGCGAACAGCAGCGTGGCCCCGAGCGAGAACACGTCGGTGGCCGGCGACACCGCCTCGCCCCGGGCCTGCTCGGGGGCCATGAACCCCGGGGTGCCGACCACCATCCCCGCCATGGTCAGCCCGTGGGTCTGGTCACGGCTGAGGGCGACGCCGAAATCGGCGAGGCACGGCTCGCCCCGCTCGTCGAACAGCACGTTGGCCGGCTTGATGTCGCGGTGGACGACCCCCGCGGCGTGGGCCGACGCCAGCGCGCCCAGCAGCCGCCGGGCCTGGCGCTCGACCTCGCCGGCCGGGGCCGGGCCGTGCTGGGCCACCCGCTCGGCCAGGCTGCCGCCCGACAGGTAGGGCATGACCAGCACGATCTCGTCGCCCTCGTCGACCACGTCGAGCAGGCCGACCACGTTGGGGTGGTGGAGGCGGCGCAGCACCCCGGCCTCGCGCAGCAGGCGCTCGCGGGCGCGAGCGATGTCGGCGGCCGAGCCCTGGAGGGTCAGCCGCTTGAGCGCCACCTTGTTGCCGTCGGCGTCGCGGGCGAGGTCGACGACGCCCATGCCGCCCCGCCCGAGCCGGGCGATCAGGTCGTAGGCCACCGGCACCGATCCCCGGGGGGACGAGCGCGGCGGACCCCGCCGGGCCCGGGGGCCCGCACCGGGGCGGCCGTCGCGGCCCCTGCGGTCGGTTCACTGCGCTCGCACACCGGGCCAAAGGCTACGACGCCCGCGCCGGGCCCCTGGCGCGTCTCGCGGCACGCTCCGACGTCTCAGCACTGCGCGTGGTGGCTGCGTGAACGTTTATGGCGATCTCGCGTCATGTCGCCGTCTGGGCCCGGAGGACCGGTAGGGTGGGCCCCGTGACCGAGACCCGTGCACTCGACGAGGTGATCAGCGAGGCCTTGGCCGTCATCGACCGGGGCCTCGGCGAGCTGGGGCACCGCGAGCTGGTGTCGTCGAACGAGGTCGCCGACCTGCTGCTCGACGTCCGCACCCTGCTGGCCAACCCGGCCGCCAGCGACGACCGCGACGACGTCGCCGTCGTCGGCTGACCGCAGACCCGCACCACCTCCCCGCCGCGGGCCGAGCGCCTTAGCGCTTCAGCGAGGTGTGCTTGAACTCGTTGAGCTCGGGGAAGTCGCCCAGCAGCCCGACGACCCGCTCGATCGTGCGGATGGCGAGCTCGCCGTCGCCCCGGGGGCGCTCCATGAGCCGCACGAACACGGCGCGGTCGCCCTGCATGAAGGTGGGGACGCCCCAGGCGTCGAGGTCGTCGGCGCTGGCGGTGTGCTCGACCCGCACGCTCTCGAGGGCCCTGCCGGAGGCGATCTCGGCGAAGACGGCGTCGGCGTCGACCCCGTGCTCGCCCAGCACGCGGCGCACCTCGGACTCGTCCTCGAGGTGGCGGCCCTCGTCGTGGCGCAGGGCGAACAGGGCCTCGTGGACGTCGAGGAACCGGTCGGGGAAGCGGTCGCGCACGACCACGCCCGCCTGCAGGGCCAGCAGCCCCGAGTCGACCTCGGGCCGCACCCACACGTCGGGCTCGCCCTCGGGCACGTGTACCTGCCCCAGCGAGAAGGGGACGAAGCGGACGTCCCAGTCGGCCCCGGCCCGCAGGCCGGCGATGATGTGCTCGTGCGCGTTGCGCGCGAACGGGCACCGGTAATCCCAGTTGACGGCGAAGTCGGTCATCACATGGGCCTAACCACCGGTGACGCCCCGTGCATTCCCGCTCACGGCGGGGAACGGCCACACCTTCCGCGCCACCCGGGCGAGCACGATGCCCACCAGGGCGCCGGCCACGACGTCGGAGGGGTGGTGGATCTTGACGTAGACCCGGCTGCCGGCCACCACCGCGCCGATGGCGTAGTAGAGCGGTGCCAGCGGGTCGTTCTGGGCCAGCACGCCGGCGGCCGTGAAGGCGGCCGAGGCGTGACCCGACGGGAAGCTGGTGGTGCGGGGCCGGCGCAGCCGCCGGGGGCGCTCCTGCTCCCAGGCCGGCCGGTGGCGGCGGAACAGGCTCTTGACCGGCCCGTTGACCAGGCCGGACTCGACGCCGAGTACGGCCGCCACCCGCACGGCGTGGGCGAGCCGGCGGTCGGGGGCCAGTGCCCGGGTGGCGCTGACCAGGTGCCAGATCAGGCTGAAGTCGCCCAGCTCGGATGCTGCGTACATCAGCCGGTCGATGTGGGGATGGCCGCGGAACCGGTCGACCCGGGTGTCGATGGCGGTGTCGAACGCGGCGATGGCCGTGGTGACGCGGTGCAGGGGGCCGGGCATCGGCCGGGGAGCCTACCGGCGGCGCCCGGCCGCTCAGGCCGGGGCGGCGGCGGCGACGGGGACCCGCACGCCGCCTGCGGCCCGCTCTGCGGCCCGCTCGGCCGCCACCGCCAGCGCGGCCGCCGGGTCGCCGCCGTAGGCGGGGCAGTAGGCCTTGAAGGCGCACCAGTCGCACAGCCGTGACGTCTGGGGGCGGAAGTCCTCGCGGTCGCACGCCCGCTCGACCGCCTGCCACACCGCCCCCAGCGTGCGCCGCGTGCCCCGGGTGGAGCGGTCGGTCGGGTGGGTGGTGAGGGCCAGAGGCTGGCGCAGGTAGAGCAGCTGGACCGTGCGGGGACGGCGGCCGATGACCTGCTCGCACAGCAGCGAGTAGATGTGCACGCCGGCCAGCCGCTTGCGCTCGTGCTGCTCGGACGGGGCGCCGCCCGTCTTGTAGTCGGTCACCACCAGCTCGCCGTCGTCGTCGAGCTCGAGCCGGTCGATGATGCCCCGCAGGCGGATGCCGTCGATCTCGGCTTCGACCTTGAGCTCGAGCCCGATGCTGCGGACCCGGGTGGGGTCCTCCAGCCGGAAGTAGTTGCGCACCAGGTCGGCGGCGTCGGTGTGGAAGGCGGCCGCCTCGTCGGGGCCCAGGCCCAGCTCGGCGTACTCGGGGTCGTCGCGCTGGGCCACCGCCGCGTCGTCGAGGCAGGCCAGCGCGGCGTCGAGCGTGCGCTCGGCCGGGTCGAGCAGGTGGAGCCGCTCGAGGGCGGCGTGGACCAGGCTGCCCTTGGTGGCGGCCGGGGTGGGCGGCTCGGGCAGGCGGTCGATGACCGAGAACCGGAAGGCCAGCGCGCAGTCGGTGAACGACGACACCTTGGAGGGGCTGAGCGTGCCCGGCAGCGCGAAGGCCATATCCCGAGCGTACGCCCGGGGTATGACAGCGACGGTGGACCCGCGCTACAGGCCGAGCGCGGCCCGCGCCGCCCGCGCCATCGTCGCCGGATCCTCCATGGGCCCGAAGTGGGTGAGGTCGTCGTGGCGCTCCAGCCGGCCGTGGGGGAGCGCGTCCACCACCGCCGGGCCGAAGAGGGACGGCGGGCTGGCCTCGCCGCCCACCGCCACCGTCACCGGGCACGCCACGGCGGCCAGGCCCGCGTACGCCTCCTGGCCCATGCTGGCCTCGAACACCCGGGCCTCGGTCTCGGGTGCGCAGGCCAGCTCGACGGCCCGGCCGCCGGGCAGGTCGCGCAGGCCATGGGCGACGTAGGCCTCCAGCGCCGCCGGCGCCAGCCGGTCGAGCGGCGGCTTGGCCGAGAAGTTGGCGTATGCGGTCGCCCG
>DASXRH010000180.1:0-4986 GCA_036506715.1 Acidimicrobiales bacterium | reverse complement strand
CCGGCACTCCCGACCGGATCGCCGACTTCCTCGCCCCGTACGTCGAGGCCGGCTGCGAGACGTTCAACCTGATCGCCTGCGGCCGGTCGCTGGAGGCCGAGATCGAGGCCGTGGCCGAGGTCCGCCGGCAGCTGGTCGGCTAGTGGAACGCGGGTCGAGATCGCCGGGGTGGGCCACGGTCGACCTCCGTGATGCGGTGGTCGACGTCCCGGCTGTCGTCGGTCGGGCGGGCGCTACGGCGGGGCGAAGCGCTGGACGAAGGCCAGCGCCGTGTCGGCCCCTCCCGCCAGCCGTGGTCGATCGTGAGCGAGTGGCCCCGGCCCGGCACCTCCAGGATCTCGGTCACCCCGTCGTTGCGCCGCTGCTTCTCGTACGCGGCGTCGGCGATGGCCCACGGGACCGTGTGGTCCTTCTCGCCCGACTGGCCCTCCAGTCGGGCCCCCAGCGGCAGGGGTTCCGGCAGCAGCCCGGCCCCGGTGAGCTGCTCGCCGGACAGCTCGCCCACCAGCTCGACGATGGCCAGGGGGCGGCCCTCGGTGACCTGCCCGATGCGGTCGGCCACGTCGGCGTCGAGGGGCACCGCCGCAACCTCGGTGAGCAGCTGGCGGGCGGCGGCGGCGTCGAGGGCGCCGACAGGCAGTGCCGCCAGGCCGTCGGGCAACGCCGGCGGCCCGTCCTCGGGGTCGCGCAGGGCCAGCAGCAGGACGACCCGGTCGGCGTGGAGGCGGCGGCCGACGAAGCTGACGACCTCCAGCGACTCGCGGTCGATCCACTGGGCGTCGTCGACGACGCACAGCAGTGGCCGCTCGGTGGCGGCCTCGGCCAGCAGGGTGAGCACCGCCAGGCCGACGACGAACCGGTCGGCCGGCGGCGCCTCGCCGAGGCCGAATGTGGCGTCGAGCGCCGCCCGCTGGCGGGGCGGCAGCCGGTCGCGGTGGTCGAGGACGGGCACCAGCAGGCGGTGGAGGGCGGCGAAGCCGAGGGTCGCCTCGGACTCGACCCCGTCCACCCGCAGCACCTCGACGTCGGGGGCGGCCGCCGCCTCGTCCAGCAGGCTGGTCTTGCCGATGCCGGCCGGGCCATGGACGACCAGGACCCCGCTCAGCCCGGCCCGGGCGGCATCGAGCAGGCCGGCCAGCCTCGCGCGCTCGATCTCGCGGCCCACGAGGCGACCCACACGACCCTCCCCGATCGGGATCAGGTCTTGCGGATCGTATCGCCGGGTCTGACGGTTCCCCCCACGACCACCCGGGCGTTCAGGCCCCGCAGCCGCAGTGCCCGCCCGCGCGGTGAGTTGGCCAGCTGCATGGCGTCGCGGCCGAAGCGGGCCACGAACTTCGCGCACCCGGTGTGGGGCGGCTCGGTGACCTCGATGACGGCCGTGCCCAGGGCCAACCGGGTGCCGGCGGGCAGGTTGGCCTCGCTGATGTCGAGGTCGACGTGGAGCTGGTCGCCGGCCAGGACCTGGCGGTCGGGGCTGCCGGCCACCAGGCGGGCGAAGCGGCTGTTGATGACCGTGATCTGCTTGTCGGGGTGGGCGGACCCGTCGGGGGTGCGGCTGCTGCCCCGGGTCAGCCAGCCGTCGCCGACCAGGCCCACGGCCACGTCGAGCTCGCCGACGTCGACCACCTCGCGCTCGTCCTCGGACGGGCGCCGGACCACCAGGACCACGGTGCCGGCGTCGGTGGGGGCGGCCCGGACGTCGTCCAGCCCCGCCTCGATCTCGGTCGTGGTCAGGTGGGTGAGGCGCGTCACGGCCACGAGCTTGGATCAGCAGCCGGGTCCCGGGCCATCGAGTTCCAGCCGGGCGCTGACGGGCCGGTGGTCGGAGGCCCGGCTGGGGGTCACCACCGCGTCCCGGGCCACCAGGTCGGGCGACGACAGCACGTAGTCGATGCGGGCGTGGGGGGTGCGGGCGTCGAACGTGTACCCCGGGCCCGCGCCCGCGGTACGCCAGGCGTCGACCAGGACCGCGGTCAGCCGGCGGAGCTCGACCGAGCCGGGGCGGGCGTTGAGGTCGCCGGTGAGCACGACGGGCCGGGGGGCGCCGGCCAGCTCGGCCAGGACGGCATCCACCTGGGCCCGCCGCTCCGCATCCGAGTCGTGCTGCAGGTGGGTGGTGAACATCCGCACCGGCGTGCCGTCCACGTCCACGAGGGCGTCGAGCAGCCCGCGCTGCTCGCCCCCGTTCGGGTGGGGCAGCAGGACGTTGCGCCAGGCCAGCACGGGGTGGGCCGACAGCAGGGCGTTGCCGTACTGGCGGCGGGGGAGGCCGGGGGCGGGCGGGGGCCGGTCGATGGTGGCCCCGAAGGCCGGCTGCAGTCCCAGGCGCTCGCCCAGCCAGGCGGCCTGGTCGACGAACCCCGAGCGCTCGCCGAAGTGGCGGTCGACCTCGGCCAGCCCCACCAGCTCGGCCCCGGTGGCGGCCAGCGTGGTCGCCGTGCGCTCGAGGTCGAGGCGGCCGTCGGTGCCGACGCCGTGGTGGATGTTGAACGACGCCACCCGCACGACCCCGGGTCTACACGAAGGGCATGTGGCTCCCGGGTGATGTCACGGCGGCCGCGTATGGGTTTCCAAAGCCGCCGGGTAGGGTCCTCCGAGTCCACCCGGCCGAGTCGCTCCGAGCGCTCGGAGCACCGGAGAGGGGTAGCCCGATGACGACCGTGACCCGGCCAGGCGCTCTGGACGACCTCCGCACCCGCTATGACGATGTGCGCACGTTCACCGAGGCGCTGGCCGAGCCGCTCTCCGCGGAGGACCAGACGGTCCAGACCATGGCCGACGTGAGCCCCACCAAGTGGCACAGGGCCCACACCACCTGGTTCTTCGAGACCTTCGTGCTCGGCGCCCACGTGCCCGGCTACGAGGCGGTCGACCCCGCCTACGGGTTCCTGTTCAACTCGTACTACGAGGCCGTCGGGCCCCGGCACGCCCGCCCCCAGCGGGGCCTGCTGACCCGGCCCGGCATCGCCGAGATCGCGGCCTACCGGCGGGCGGTCGACGAGGCCATGGACGACCTCCTGGCCGCCGGTCCCGCGCCCGCGGTGGCGGCGCTCATCGACCTCGGCCTCAATCACGAGCAGCAGCACCAGGAGCTGCTGCTCATGGACATCAAGCACGTGCTGGCCACCAACCCGCTGCGCCCGGCCTATCTGGCCCTCGGCAACCGGCCCCCGAGCCTGTCGGCCACCGGGTGGATCGAGCACCCCGGCGGCATCGTCGCCGTCGGTCACGACGGCGCCGGCTTCCACTTCGACAACGAGCGGCCCCGCCACGACACGCTGCTCCAGCCGTTCGCGCTGGCGGCCGGCCTGGTCAGCGCGGGCGAGTGGCTGGCCTTCGTCGACGACGGGGGCTACGAGCGGCCCGAGCTGTGGATGTCCGACGGTTGGGCCACCGTCCAGGCCCAGGGCTGGCGGGCACCGGGCTACTGGATCGACGGCGACGACGCCGCCGGCTGGTCGATGCACACCCTCACCGGGCTCCGGCCGGTCGACCCGGCCGAGCCGGTGGTCCACGTGAGCTGGTACGAGGCCGACGCCTACGCCCGCTGGGCCGGTGCCCGGCTGCCCGGCGAGGCCGAGTGGGAGGCCGTGGCGGCCGCCCGCGAGCCGGCGCTCGCTGGCGGCGCCGCGGCGCCCGGGCTCGACCGGGCCGGGCTGGCCGGGCCGGGCCTGCACCCCATCGCCTGCGGCGAGGGCTGGGGCGGCACCGTGTGGCAGTGGACCGCCAGCCCCTACGGTCCGTACCCCGGCTTCCAGCCGGCCGCCGGGGCAGTGGGCGAGTACAACGGCAAGTTCATGGTCAACCAGCAGGTCCTACGGGGCGGGGCCAGCATCACCCCGGCCGGCCACACCCGGGCCACCTACCGCAACTTCTTCCCGCCGGGCTCGCGCTGGGCGTTCAGCGGCGTCCGCCTGGCGGCCGACCGGTGACGGTGCTCGCTCCGGGGCGGGTGACGGTCGACGTCCGCCTCGTCCCCGCCGACCTCCACGACGCGCTGCGGCGCGACGCCCGCACCGGCCTCACCGCCACCCCCAAGTCGATGCCGCCCGTGTGGTTCTACGACGACCGGGGCTCCGAGCTGTACGAGGCCATCACCCGCACGCCCGAGTACTACCCGTTCCGCACCGAGCGCGACCTGCTGCGGCGGGCGGGGGGCGAGATCGCCCAGGCGGCCGGCTGCACGGTGCTGGTCGAGCTGGGCTCGGGCACGTCCGAGAAGACCCGATTGCTGCTGGGAGCCATGGCCGACAGCACGGCGGGCCTCGAGGGCTACGTGCCGTTCGACGTCGCGGAAGCCACGCTGCGCACCGCGGCCGAGGGCGTCGCGGAGGACTTCGGCATCGGGGTCCACGCGATCGTGGGTGACTTCCACGAGCACCTCGACGGCATCCCCGACGTCGACGGCGCCCGGATGGTGGCCTTCCTGGGCAGCACCATCGGCAACTTCCCGCCGCCGCAGCGCCACCGCTTCCTCGCCGAGGTGGCCCGCATGCTCGACCCGTCCGACCGGTTCCTGCTGGCCACCGACCTGGTCAAGCCGGTCGAGCGGCTGGTGGCCGCCTACGACGACGCCGCCGGGATCACGGCCGAGTTCAACCGCAACCTGCTGGCGGTGCTCGACCGCGAGCTGGGGGCCGACTTCCGGCCCGAGCTGTTCGACCACATGGCCGTCTGGGATGCCGACAACCGCTGGATCGAGATGCGGCTGCGGGCCCGCGAGGCCACGACCGTGACCGTGCCCGAGCTCGACCTCAGGGTCGACTTCGCCGCCGGCGAGCAGATGCTCACCGAGATCAGCGCCAAGTTCACCTTCGACCAGGTGCGGCGCGAGCTGTCCGAGGTGGGCCTGCAGGTCGCCGGCCTGTGGACCGACCCGGCCGGCGACTACCTCGTCACCCTGGCCCGCCCGGCATGATCGCCGGGTGAGCCCCGCCGCCGCCCGCGTCGTGCGCGTGGCCGTCCCGGCCGCCGAGGCCGAGC
>DASXRH010000179.1:0-2681 GCA_036506715.1 Acidimicrobiales bacterium | reverse complement strand
GAGGCCGAACACGTCGGTGATCGGGCCGTGGTGGAACAGCGAGATGTAGCCCAGCTCGCCGGTGGCGATGGGCTGCCCGTCGTAGTACTCGGCGAAGAACCGGGCCGCCTGGTAGCGCTGGTCGTAGGTCTCGCCCACGGCCACCGGCGACTTGAACACCGCCCCCGGCTTGCTGCCGGTGAACAGCAGCATGACGCCCACCAGCGCCGCCACCACGAACGACCGGGCCGGTGGCAGCTCGACGGCCGGGAGGCGCTCGGCCAGCAGGCACAGCACGGCGTAGACGCCGAGCGCGATGAGGTAGGCCTGGTAGCGCTCGTACCAGCCGACGCGGGCGAAGAGCATGTGCAGCCCGATGGTGACCACGACCACGATGGCCGGGAACGACCACGGCAGCCACCGGCGCCCGGCCAGGATCAGCCCCACCAGGGCCACGCCGGCCAGCGCCGCCACCAGGGCGTCGGTGCCGAAGCGGGACAGCGCTCCCTCGAACAGCGAGCCGCCGACCCCGCTGGTGGTGGCCGCCTTGGCCATGACCGAGTTGGGAAGCCACCCCTGGCCCATGACCTCGTTGAAGGCGCCGAAGGCGATGAGCGGCACCACGCTGGCCAGCCCGACCAGCACCGGCTCGCGGGCCCGGGTCACCCACCCGTCCCGCCCCGGCGCCACGTCGAGCCCGCGGCGCGCGGGCGGGGCCACGAGCAGCGCCAGGGCGATGCCGGCGGCCACGAAGGCGGTCTCGAACCGGGTCAGCGTGGCCAGCACCACCAGCAGGTACGGCAGCCACGAGGGGCCCACCTGCGCCTGCCCGGTCAGCCGGCGGTGGAACAGCACGACGGCGCCCAGCACCAGCGCGATGTGCAGCGAGTGCTCCATGCCGGTCATGGCCAGGCCCGGGAGGAACAGGATCACGTTGACCAGGACCACGACGGCCAGGGCGTCGAGCGGTCGCCGCCACCGGGGCAGCAGCACCCGTTGGTTGCCGGCCACCACCGCGATGGCCCCGATGGCCGCGGCCACGTTGAGCGCGAGCGGCGCCAGCGCGTCGGGCCCCGGCATGATCTTGAGCCAGGCGCCGAGCAGGATCGTCCACAGCGGCGACGACGACGCCGACTGGAACTGGCCGGGGACAACGCCCCACGTTCCGTGGTCGACCAGGTTCTTGGCCACGCTGAGGTGGATGGCCGGGTCGTCGATGACGTAGACGAGGTGGCCGTGGGCCCGGATGATGCCGCCGAGCACGATGCCGGCGGTGATGACGAGATAGCTGCCGATGCCCCACCGCAGGAAGCTCCGCCGGAAATCGACGGCCTCCGGCTCCGCGGCCTCGACATTGCGGACCACCACGGCCGGAGCCTCCACGGCCCCCACCCCAGTCATGACGGCGAGACTAGCGCGGCCCGTGGTCGCCACTCACGGCCGGAGTCCGTCCCCGCACGCCCCGTCCCGGCCGCCGGACGGGGCGTCGGTCACTCGCCGGTGGGGCCCGAGAACCGGGGGTCGCGCTTCTCGGTGTGGCTGGCCAGGCCCTCGCGGGCGTCGGGGCCGGCGAACCCGAAGAACTCGTAGGCCAGGGAGGCGTCGAGGACGGCCGACTGGGCGCGGTACCAGTTGTTGAGCGCCTGCTTGGTCCAGCGGATGGCCGACTGCGCGCCCCCGGCCAGCTGGACCGCCACGGCCAGGGCCCGCTCCTGGACCTCGTCGTCGTCGACGCACAGCGACACCAGCCCGATGCGCTCGGCCTCCTCGCCGGTCAGCGGTTCGCAGGTCAGCAGGTAGTACTTGGCCTTGGCCATGCCGCACAGCAGCGGCCAGCAGATGGCGGCGTGGTCGCCCGCCGCCACGCCGAGCCGGGTGTGGCCGTCGATGATGCGGGCGCTGCGGGCCACCACCGACACGTCGGCCAGCAGGCCCGCCACCAGCCCGGCCCCGACGGCCGGCCCGTGGATGGCCGACACCACCGGCTTGGCACAGTTGATGACGTTGAACACCAGGTCGCGGGCCTCGCGCATCACCCGGGTCCGTACCGCGTAGTCGTCCATCAGGGCGTCGAGCAGCTCGAAGCTGCCCCCGGCCGAGAAGGCCCGGCCCGCCCCCCGCAGCAGCGCCACGTTCGTGTCTGGGTCGCGGTCGATCGCCAGCCACACGTCGGCCAGCTCGCGGTGGACGTCGGGGTCGACGGCGTTGAGGCCCGGGGCGTCGAGGGTGATGCGCAGCACCCCGTCCGCCGGCCGGTCGAGGTGGAGGTGGGGGAAGTCGGCGTAGCGGTCGGGTGCGCTCACCCGTGGATGCATAGCCGACCGGAGCCCGCCGGGGGATGCCGTCGGACTCGGAGCCGGGGCGGCGAGTGTGCCAACCTGCGACGGTGACTACGGGAACGGTCCTGCTCACCGGGGGCGCCGGCTACATCGGCAGCCACACCGCCGTCGAGCTGCTGGCGGCGGGGACCGACGTCGTCGTGATCGACGACTTCTCCAACTCGAGCTCGGTGGCGCTCGACCGGGTGACCGAGGTGGCCGCCGGGCTGGGCGCGCCCGGCCGCCTGCGCTGGCACCGCCTCGACATGGCCGACCGGGCGGGCATGACGGCCGTGCTGGCCGACGAGCGGGTCGACGCGGTGGTCCACTTCGCCGGGCTCAAGGCGGTGGGCGAATCGGTCGAGCAGCCGCTGCGCTACTACG
>DASXRH010000178.1:0-15003 GCA_036506715.1 Acidimicrobiales bacterium | reverse complement strand
ACCTCCTCGCCCTCGCCGGTGAACTCGAAGGCGGTCACGTACCGCTCGATCCCCCCGGTGTACGCGGCCAACGTGGTGGTGCGGATCAGCTGGATGGTCCCGTTCTCGCCCACCAACCCCCCGCAGGCGCCGGCGGGGCGGGCGCCCAGCGCCACCAGTGCCACCAGCGCCACCGGCACGGCCGCTGCGATGACCCGTTTCATGTCGTCCTCCTCCGGACCGCTCGCCCCGCCGTCGGGGGCGTCGGCCGGTTGGACGTCAGGCCGTGCCGGTCTGGTTCCCGCCGTCGCCCCGGGGCCAGCGCCGCCACAGCAGCCAGCCGGCGGCGGCCGCGACCAGCGGCACGGCCACCAGGTGGACCAGCGTCCACGCCAGGTAGGTCCCCTGGGTCAGCTCGACGTCGCCCACCAGCACCCGGCGCACCCCGCCCGACAGGGGGCCGATCACGCCGCCCGGCACGTCGCCGGTGCCGACCGTGACGGCCAGGCGGTCCCAGCCGAGCGGGGCCCCCGAGAACGCCCCGCCGGCCGCGGCCACGAACCCGAGGACCGCCGCCGCCCACCCGGCCCACGCGGGGTGGCGGGACACGGTCGAGGCCACCATGGCCACCACCACCCCGGCCGCCGCCCCCAGCAGCAGGGTCGAGCTCGTGCCGTGCAGCGTGCGCAGCCAGCCCACCGAGTTTGGGCGGTACAGGCCCACCAGCGTCACCCCCGACACCACGACGAGCGCGGCGGCCACAGCGGCCAGCCGCACCAGCACGGTCGTCACCCGGTCCCACACCGGGGTCGGGGCCGTGGCGGGCGCCCCGGGAACCTCGGGCCTGCCGCCCCCGGCGGTGTCGGGCGCGGCGGCGGCCTCGTCGTCCATCGCCGCACGGTAGCCACCGCCCGGCCCCGAATCCGGGGCCGCGGCGGCATGATGGGCGCATGGCCACCACGACCCTGGTGCGCGACGCGCCGGACCGATCCCGCTACGAGCTCGTCGTCGACGGCGAGGTGTTGGGCGTGGCCGACTACCGCATCGTGGGCGACGTGGCCGAGTTCCCCCACACCGTCGTCGAGCCCGCGCACCGCGGCCGGGGCCTGGGGGCGATCCTGGTGCGGGGCGCGCTCGACGACGTGCGGTCCCGGGGCCTGTCGGTGGTGGCCGGCTGCTGGTACGTGGCCGAGTTCATCGCCAGCCACCCCGAGTACGAGGACCTGCTGGCCACCCCCGCCTAGTGACGCAGCTCGTACATGGGGTTGAGGATCGCCAGCCGGTTCTTGTGGAGGCCGACCGTGCCCTCGACGACCATCTTCGTCCCCACGGCCACCCCGCCCAGGCTGCGGCGCCCGAGGAACACGACCGACAGCGCGGCGGTGCCGTCGTCGAGCACCAGCTCGAGCACGGGGGCGTCGTGCTGGGGGGCGACCCGCAACGAGCGGACCCGGCCCGCCACCCGCACCCGGTCGCGGTAGCGGACCGAGGCGATGGCGTGGCAGCCCGGCATGGTCGTGACCGTGCCGCCATCGGTGCGGTCGCTGGGCGTGCCGTCGTAGCTGGCCTCGCCGCCGCCCGGCTCGCGGGGCCCGGCCACGTGGGGGTGGCCGTCGCCGGCGACGATGGCCGACAGCGGCACCTTGGCGTCGTCGATGGTGTCGAACTGGAACGGCACCGCGGTGACGTTGGCGTGGGGCAGCCGCGACACCTCCTCCTGGATCGACTCGGCGGTGCGGTCGTGCAGGATCCGGTGCCACAGGCCCCGGTACTTGCGGTCGGGCAGCAGCACGCTGACCTCGGTCTCGCCGTCGGCCAGCTCGCGGGCCACGGTCTCGACCGCGGTGCGGGTCAGCCGGCGGTCGGGGCACTCGACCAGCTCCAGCGACACCCGGGTCAGGCCGAGCCGGCCCCAGTCGTCGGCCAGCTGGCGGGCGGCCTCGTCGTCGATCACGAAGTGGACGGCGCGCAGCTCGTCGGGCGTGAGGGTGCGGGCGTACTGGATGGCCCGGGCCGCCGCCAGGTCGAGCCGGTCGACGAAGACCAGCACGACGTGGCGGCGCAGGATCTTGGCCGTGGCCGCCGCCGGCACGTCGGCCTCGAGGTGGTGCGCCTCCTTCACGTACTGGCGGTTGAGCCGCAGGAACACGATCACCAGCACCGGCAGCACGATCAGGATGGCCCAGGCGCCGTCCGCGAACTTCGTCACGGCGATGATCAGGGCCACGACGCCCGACAGGATGGCGCCGAACCCGTTGATGACCAGGCTCTTCCTCCAGCCGGGCTCCCGCTTGTGGAGGTGGTGCTTGGTCATGCCCGCCTGCGACAGGGTGAAGCCGGTGAACACGCCGATCGCATAGAGCGGGATCAGCCGGGTGACCTCGGCCCCGGTGATGACCACCAGGGCCATGGCCGCCCCGGCCAGGGCCAGGATGCCGTTGGAGTAGACGAGCCGGTGGCCCCGCTTGGTGAGCTGGCGGGGCAGGAAGCTGTCACCGGCCTGGAAGCTGGCCAGGCGGGGGAAGTCGGCGAAGCCGGTGTTGGCCGCCATGATCAGGATGAGCATGGTGCCGGCCTGCAGTGAGTAGTAGAGGACGTCGCCCAGGGGACCGTGGCCGAAGACGGCCTCGCCGATCTGGGAGATCACCGTGGGCGAGCCGCTCGCCATGGGCGCCACCTTGATGTGGGCGGTCAGCGCCGACAGGCCGAGGAACATCACCCCGAGGCCGGTCCCCATCAGCACCAGCGTCTGGCGGGCATTGCGCCACGCCGGCTGGCGGAAGGCGGGCACACCGTTCGAGATGGCCTCGACGCCGGTGACGGCGGCGCCACCGGAGGCGAAGGCGTGCAGCACCCGGAACAGCGACACGCCCATCAGCAGGCCGACGCCGCTGGCGGTGCCCCAGTCGACGTTGCCCGGCAGGGGGTGGCCGACGGTGGGCAGGTCGCCCGACAGGTACTTCACCAGGCCGATGCCGAGCAGCAGGCCCATGGTGGCCATGAAGAAGTAGGTGGGAACGGCGAAGATCCGCCCCGACTCCTTGACGCCCCGCAGGTTGCCGTAGGCGATGATCGCGATGAAGAACAGCGCGATCGGCACGCGGAACGGTTCGAGCGCCCCGAAGGCCGACGTGAGTGCGGCGGTGCCCGCCGAGGCCGACACGGCCACGGTCAGGATGTAGTCGGTGAGCAGCGAGGCGCCGGCCACCTGGGCCACCACCGGGCCGAAGTTGTCCTTGGTGACGAGGTAGGCGCCGCCGGCCGACGGGTACTCCTTGATCGTCTCCCGGTAGGACAGGATCAGGAAGCCGAGCACGACGCACATGGCGACCGTGATCGGCAGCACCAGCGAGAAGGCGATCAGGCCCGCCGCCGGGATGAGGACGTGGAGGATCTCCTCGGTGCCGTACGCGACCGACGACAGGTTGTCGGAGGCGAACACGGCCAGCGCCGTCGGCTTGCCCAGCCGCTGGTGCTCGAGCTCGTCGCTGTGCAGCGGCTTGCCCAGCAGCTTGAGCTTGAGCCGGTAGGACCGCGAGTCGGGCGGCAGCGGGACCGACGGCTGCGGCGGGACCGGTGCCACGGCCGGTGGGGCGGGCGCCGGCGCCGGGGCCTCGAGGTCGGTCGGAAGAGTCGGTAGAGCCACGCGTCACGCTGCCTGGTTCGGGGAATCCGGCTGACGTTTGACGTTACGAGCGACCCTGGGCCGCTACGCGCTAAGGACGCGTCAATGTTCGGCGCACGCCATGGTCTTCTAGCTGCCCGAATAGTGGCGCGGGGCGCTCCACGAGGCGCCCTCGACGGGCCGCCCCCGCCGTGACGTCCAGCGCCACTGGACCGAGATGCGGCCGCCGACCCGGCGGCCCAGTTTGGGCACCGAGTGCTCCCAGCCCACCTGGGCCCGGCCGCCCATCACGTGGAGGTCGCCGCCGGCGGGGGCGACGTCGAGGGTGGCGCCCCGGTCGGGGGCCTCGTGGTCGTAGCGGTTGGCCCGGGGTCGCAACAGCCACGGGCGCTGGGCGCCCAACGAGAGCAGGGCGATCACCGTGTCGTCCAGCCAGCGCAGGTCGCGGTCGCGGTGGAAGGCCTGGCTGTCGCGCCCGTCGCGGTACCAGGCCAGGGCGAACCCCGCGAACTGGACCTTGTAGCGCTGCTGGACCGCCCGCTGGGCCTCGGCGAGCACCGGATGGGGCGGCGGCGTGCCCGGCCGGTGCACGGACCCGAGGCGGGGGACGTCGACCCAGCGGTCGTAGCGGAAGATCCGGCCCTGCGACCACCGCTCCTGGGCCGTCAGCGCGTCGTACACCTCGTCGGCCCCCACCAGCCATCCTCGCGCCACGTCGACCCACGAGTCGTCGTCGAGCCAGGTGCGCTCGAAGGCGACGTCGGGGCGGACGTGGGGCGCGTCGGGCACGCCGCCGACGGTAGCGGTGCCAAGATCGCCCGCGTGCCCCCCGACGACGTGTACACCCATGGCCACCAGGACGCCGTGCTGCGCTCGCATCGCTGGCGCACGGCCGAGAACTCCGCCGCCTACCTCCTGCCCCACCTGGCGCCCGGGACGACCCTGCTCGACGTGGGCTGCGGGCCGGGCACCCTCACCGCCGACCTGGCCGCCCGGGTGGCGCCGGGCCGGGTGGTGGGCGTCGACGTGGCCGCCGACGTGGTGGCGGCCGCCGCCGACCACGTGGCCGCCGTCGGGGCGACCAACGTCACGGTGGTGGCCGGCGACTTCCGCACTCTCGACATCGCCCCGCCCGGCGGGGCCGACGTCGTCCACGCACACCAGGTGCTCCAGCACCTGCGCGACCCGGTCGGCGCCCTGGCGGCGATGGCCGGCCTGGCCCCGCCGGGCGGCCTGGTGGCCGCCCGCGACGCCGACTACGGGGCGATGACCTGGGCCCCGGCCGACGAGCGGCTGGACCGGTGGGCGGCGCTCTACCACGCCGTGACCCGCCACAACGGCGCCGAGGCCGACGCCGGCCGCCACCTGCTGGGCTGGGCCCGGGCCGCCGGCCTGGACGACGTGCGCTACACGACGTCGACCTGGACCTTCGCCACCCCCGAGGACCGCACCTGGTGGGCCGACCTGTGGGCCGAACGGGTGGCGGCCACCACCCTCGGCGACCAGGCGGTCGAGTACGGCCTCGCCTCCCGGGCCGACCTCGCCGAGATCGCCACCGGCTGGCGCGAGTGGGCCACGCAGCCGGACGGCGTGTTCGTGGTCGTCCACGGCGAGATCCTGGCCCGGGTGTAGATGCCATGGCCCGGTCGGGTCGTCGACCCTGGGCCATGGACGCCCCGGCTCCCGGTCGGCTGTGATGGCCGCATGGCTGCCTTCGCGCTCGACCACATCGTGCTCGTCGTGTCCGACGTCGAGCAGACGCTGGCCTGGTACGGCCGGCACGCCGGGCTCGGCGCCGAGCGGGTCGAGGAGTGGCGGCGGGGTGAGCTGCCGTTCCCCTCGCTGCGGGTCGACGAGGGGACGATCATCGACATCGTCCCCGGGCTCGACGACCCCGACGGGCGCGGGCACCTCGACCACATCTGCTTCGTGGTCGACCGGCCCGATCTGGACGCGCTGGCGGCCGGCGGCGAGCTCGAGATCGTGGACCGCGGGCCCCGGTCGGGCGCCCGGGGGATGGCCGAGTCGATCTACGTGCGCGACCCCGACGGCCTGACCGTGGAGTTCCGCACCTACGGCTGACTCCGGTCGCGCGGCGCGCGTCGGGCACGATGGTGGCATGCGGATCGGACTGGTCCTGGGGGGCGGCGGCGTGATCGGGCTCGCCTACCACGCCGCGGCGCTGACGGCGATCGAGCACGACCTGGCGTGGGATCCCCGCACGGCCGACATCGTGGTGGGTACCTCGGCCGGGTCGCTGGTCGGGGCGATGCTGCGGCGCAACATCCCGGCGTCGGACCTGTCGGCCATCGCCGTGGGCGCCCAGCCCAAGGCCAGCCCGCCGGGGGTGGTCCGGGCCCTTTCGGAGCGGCGCGATCTCCCGCCGGTGCGGCTGCTGTCGCTGCTGGGCCGGCCGCCCCGGCTGCCCGACCCCGGGCTGATCACGGCCTGGCTGCGCCGGCCGTGGCGGTTCGACCCCGTGAGTGCCATGGCCAGCGTCATCCCCGACGGCCGGCTGGAGCTGTCCGAGCACGCCGGGGCCATCGAGGAGGTGCTGGGCTCGGCCTGGCCCGCGGCCCGGCTGTGGATCTGCACCGTCCGGCAGCGGGACATGCGCCGGGTGGTGATGGGTCGCGACGTCGAGGCCCGCCTGTCCGAGGCGGTGGCCGCCTCGTGCGCCATCCCCGGCTACTTCCGCCCGATCGCGATCGACGGCCACTCCTACATCGACGGCGGCGTGCGCTCGCCCACCAACGCCGACGTGCTGCGGCGGGCCGACCTCGACCTGGCGGTCATCGTGTCGCCGATGTCGGGCCGGTCGCTGCGGGGCGCCGGCGCCGCCCTGCTGGTACGGCGCCATGCCAAGGCCAAGGTCGAGCACGAGCGCGACCGGCTGCACGACGCCGGCATCCCCACGGTGCTCATCGAGCCGAGCGCCGAGGTCATCGAGGCCCAGGGCCGCGACTTCATGAGCGACGCGCGGGTGGTGGACATCGTGCGCGCCGCCTTCTTCGACACCGGCGAGCAGCTGCGGGCCCCGTTCAACCGCACGCTGCTGGCCGGGCTCGACGGCCGGACCCACACGGCCACGGCCGACAGTCCCGGCCGCCGGCGCCGCCCCCGCCGGGCGCCACGCCGACCCGGCCGCCGCTTCGGCGGCGTCTGACCCTCGCGCGCGGGCCGGTCCCCGGCTTGGCGCGCCCTGACCGAATGTCCCCGACAAAGTAACCGTTGCCAAATACTCGGTTCCGGATATACGTTACGGGGCATGGCCGCTCGCAACCGAGCCAACCCCCTCGCCCTGGCGGTGCTGACCTGCCTGTACGAGGCCCCGATGCACCCCTACGAGATGGCGCAGACCCTCCGGGCCCGGGCCAAGCACGAGAGCATCAAGCTCAACTACGGCTCGCTCTACGGCGTGGTCGAGACCCTCGAGCGCCGGGGCCTGGTCGAGGCGGTGGGCACGTCCCAGCAGGGCCGCCGACCCCAGCGCACCGTCTACGCCATCACCGAGGCCGGCAAGGTCGAGATGACCGAGTGGCTGGCCGAGCTGGTGGCCGTTCCGGTCAAGGAGTACCTCCAGTACGAGGCCGCGCTGTCGCTGCTGGGCGGCCTGCCGCCCGACGAGGCCCTGCCGCTGCTGCGCCAGCGCTGCGACGTGCTGGAGATCCAGCTCGACCAGATGGACGCGCTGCTCGAGACCGCCCGCAAGCGGGGCCTCCCCCGCCTGTTCGCCCTCGAGGGCGAGTACCAGGCGGCCCTGCTCCGGGCCGATCTCGAGTTCACCCGGCTGCTCGTCGCCGACATCGAGGCCGGCACCCTCTCGGGCCTCGACGAGTGGCGCAGCTGGTACACGCCCGAGGCCCCCGCGCCGGGCCCGGGCACCCCCACCGCCACACCCGACACAGATGCAGGAGACACCTGACATGGCCTCACCCGCCCCCCTGTCCTCCGCCGAGCCCGTGATCGAGGCGCAGGGCCTGACCAAGCGCTTCGGCAAGGTCGAGGCCCTGGCCGGCATCGACCTGGTGGCCCCGCCCGGCCAGGTCGTGGCCCTGCTCGGGCCCAACGGCGCCGGCAAGACCACCTTCGTGCGGACCATCGCCACCCTGTTGCGCCCCGACGGCGGCACCCTGCGGGTCGCCGGCATCGACGCCGTGCGCCACCCCGCCCGGGTCCGCCGGGCCATCGGCCTCGCCGGCCAGTTCGCGGCGGTCGAGGAGGCGATGACCGGCCGCGAGAACGTCGAGATGGTGGCCCGGCTGTTCGGCCTCGACCACGCCACCGCCCGGGCGAACGCCGGCACCGTGCTCGACCAGCTGGGCCTGACCGACGCCGCCGACCGGCTGGTCCGGGGCTACTCGGGCGGGATGCGCCGCCGGCTCGACCTGGGCGCCAGCCTGGTGGGCGCCCCCCGCCTGCTGCTGCTCGACGAGCCCACCACCGGCCTCGACCCCCGGTCCCGCAGCGAGCTGTGGGACGCCATCCGGGCGCTGGTGGCCGCCGGCACCGACGTGCTGCTCACCACCCAGTACCTCGACGAGGCGGACCAGCTGGCCCAGCAGATCGTCATCGTCGACCACGGCCGGGTCATCGCCGCCGGCACGCCCGGCGACCTCAAGGCCCGGGCCGGCCGCGACGTGGTCGAGGTCCACGCCCGGCGGGCGGACGACCTGCCGACACTGGCGGCGGCGCTGGCCCCCGTCGGGGTCGGCGAGCCCCGGATCGACGCCCCGGCCCGCCGGCTGACCCTGCCCGTCGAGGGCGGGACCGCCGCCGTGACCGCCGCCGTGCGGGCGGTCGAGGGCCTCGGCGTCGACCTCGACGACATCGGTCTGCGCCGCCCCACGCTCGACGAGGTGTTCCTGGCCCTGACCGGCCAGCCGCTCACCGCCGACGACCCCGAGAGCGACACCGACGACCCCGCGGGCGCCCGGCCCGTGGCCACCCCGTGACCGGAGATCCCCATGACGACCATCACCCCCACCGCGCCCGCCCTGGGCGTCGTCCCCCCGACCCGGACCGCCGGCCCGCTCACGGCCGCCACCCAGGTCGCCCGGCGCACGGTCCGCCAGTTCGTGCGCACCCCCCAGCTCCTGGTGGTCTCGACCATCCAGGGCGCGATGTTCCTGCTCATCTTCCGCTACGTGTTCGGTGGGGCCATCACCCCCGGCTCCGTGCCCTACGTCGACTTCCTGGTGCCCGGCTTCGTCGTGACCGGCGTGCTGTTCTCGGGCACGGGGGCTGCGGCCGGGGTGGCGTCCGACGTCGAGCACGGCTTCTTCGACCGGCTGCGGTCGCTGCCCGTGTCCCGCACCGCGCTGCTGGGCGGGCGGTCGCTGGCCGACACCGGCCTGCTCACCTGGGGCCTGGCCATCACCACGGCCATCGGCTTCGCGGTCGGCTTCCGCATCCACGGCTCGGCGGTCGAGGGCCTGGCCGCCTTCGGGCTCTGCGTGGTCTACGGCTTCGCCTTCACGTGGCTGTTCATCACCATCGGCCTGCTGGCCGGCAGCGCCCAGGCCGCCCAGGGCATGTCGCTGCTGGTGTTCCCGCTGACCTTCGTCTCCAGCGCCTACGTGCCGGTCGACTCGATGCCCGGCTGGCTGCAGCCGGTGGCCGAGCACCAGCCGCTGACCATCATGTCCAACGCGGTGCGGAGCCTGGCCCTCGGCGACCCGGCGCTGGCCGGGCTGAGCGGCTCGACCGCCCACTGGGTGATCGTGTCGCTCGTCTGGTCGGCCGGCCTGGTGGCGGTGTTCGCCCCCGTCGCCGTCCTGCGGTACCGCCGGTCCTGACGGCGGAGCCGCCGGTTGACTCTCCCCCCAGGGGAGGGACCAGGGTGAGCCCCGTGAGCGATGGACTGATGACGATCGGCACCTTCTCGCGGGCCAGCCTGCTGTCGATCAAGTCCCTGCGGGCCTACCACGAGGCCGGGATCCTGGTGCCGGCCCGGGTGGATCCGGCCACGGGCTACCGCAACTACCACGCCGCCCAGCTCACCGACGCCGCCGTCGTCCAGCGGCTGCGCGCCCTCGACCTGCCCCTCGACCGGGTGCGGGAGGTGGTGCGGGCGCGCGACCCCGAGGTCACCCGGCGGGTGTTGTCGGCCCACGCCGCCGCCATGCAGGCCCGGCTGGACGACGTGACCCGCATCGTCGGCGAGCTGCAGGAGGGCATCGAGCGGCCGTCGGAGCACACGCCGGTCCACGTGCGGGACGAGCCGGCCACCCACACGCTGGCCATCCGGGCCGAGGTGGCCGACGCCGACTTCGCCGACTTCCTCGGCGCCGCCTACGCCGAGCTCACCGCGGTGGCCGACCGGGCCGGCGTGGCGCCGTCGGGCCCGTTCGGCGGGCTGTACCCGCCCGAGGTGCTCGACGAGGAGATCGAGCGGGTCGAGGCGTACCTCCCGGTGGCCATCGCCGTCTCGCTGCCCGCCGACCGGGGGCGGGTGCTCCTGTCCGAGGTGCCCGCCGCCCGGGTGGCCGTTCTGGCCCACGCGGGACCCTACGAGGAGCTGGGCGACGGCTACCGCCGGCTCGGCGCCTGGGTGGCCCAGCACGCCCGCCCGACGGCCGGCCCGGTCCGGGAGGTGTACCTGGTCAGCTACGACGAGACCGACGACCCGGCCCGCTTCCGCACGGAGATCCACTGGCCCATCCACCCCGACCCCACCGAGGAGTGAGCGAATGACCGCCCGCCTGGCCAACATCACGTTCGACTGCGACGACGCCCTGCGGGTCGCCGGGTTCTGGTCGGCGGTCCTCGACCGCCCCCTGGCCGCCGAGCCGGCGCCCAGCGAGGACTTCGCCTGCATCGGCACCGTCGACCATGCCGGCGCCCCGCACTGGCTGTTCCAGAAGGTCCCCGAACCCCGCACGGTCAAGAACCGGGTCCATGTCGACCTCGTGGCCGACGACCGCGAGAAGGAGATCGCCCGCCTCCTCGAGCTCGGCGCCACCCGCGGCGCCGACCACCACGAGTACGGCCACACATGGACAGTCATGTCCGACCCCGAATCCAACGACTTCTGCATCGCCGGCCCCTGACGATCAGGACCACGCCTTGTTGTGCCTACATTTCGTAGGTACATTCTGGTCATGGAGACCATCGGCCTACGAGAGCTCAACCAGAATCCGTCCAGAGCCGTCGCTCGCGTACGGGCTGGCGAGTCGATCATCGTGACCGACCGCGGTCGGCCGGTGCTCCGGCTGGTGCCCGAGATCGAGAACCCCAGCACCCTCGAACGCATGATCAGCGACGGCACCGTGCGGCCTCCCGCCGAGCAGGGCATGCCCGACGTCGTCCCCGAGCTGGCCGATGACGTGGCCAGCTTGTCAGACCTCGTGATCGCCGATCGCGACAAGGAACGCAACCGGTGATCTACCTCGACGCTTGTGCGCTGGTGAAGTTCATCAAGCCGGAGAAGGAGACCGAGGCGCTGCGCAGCTGGCGGGAGGCGCTACCCGACGACACCGAGTTGATCTCCAGCGAGCTGGCCTTGCTGGAGATCACCCGGGCTCTGCTCCGGGGCGGCGTCGACCACACCCGGGTCCCGTACTTCGTGGGACAAGCAGTGAGAGGGGTCTACGTCGTCGACCTCTCGAGCACCGTGCTCGTCCGTGCGCGCTCGTACCAGGTGGCCAAGCTCGGTTCGCTCGACGCCATCCATCTGGCCACCGCTGACCCCTTCCGCACCGAGCTGACCGACTTCGTCACCTACGACGCCGAGCTCACCTCGGCGGCGGCCGACCTCGGCTTCCCGGTCACCGCCCCCGAGTAGGCACCTCCGTGTCGTTCTTGGCGCCTGGCGCTGGACGATCCTGGCCGACCCCGAGGGCAACGAGTTCTGCCTCACCGAGGCGTGATGCGCCGGGCGGCGCCGGCGGGCGGGCGCAGGCGCTGACCGCGGCCGCGGGACATCCCGCCGCCTGCCGTCCCCTAGGTTGGGCCGGTGACCGAGGTCCGCGAGTACCGCCAGCCCCGCTTCACCCGGCCCCCGGGCGCGTGCGAGCTGCTGCTGGTCCGGCACGGCGAGTCGATCCCGGCCCGTGACGACCAGCCCTTCCCCCAGGTCGACGGCCACGGCGACCCCGAGCTCGACCCCCGGGGCGTCGAGCAGGCCGAGCAGGTGGCCGACCGGCTGGCCGGCGAGGACATCAGCGCCATCTACGTGTCGACCCTGCAGCGCACGGCCCAGACGGCGGCGCCGCTGGCCGCCCGCCTTGGCATCGAGCCCGTGGTCGGGCCGGACCTGCGCGAGGTCTACCTGGGCGAGTGGGAGGGCACGTTCCGCCAGCACGTGGCCGCGGGACACCCCATCGCCGAGCGGATGTTCACGGAGGGCCGCTGGGACGTCATCCCCGGGGCCGAGCCGGCCGAGGCATTCGCCGCCCGCATGCGGGGCGCGGTGACCCGCATCGCCGCGGCCCACCCCGACCAGACGGTGGTGGCGGTGTCCCACGGCGGCGCCATCGGCCAGATCCTGGCCCTGGCCACGGGAGGTCGGGGCTTCGCCTTCACCGGTTCCGACAACGGCGCCATCTCCCACCTCGTGGTCGTGGGCGAGCGCTGGATCCTGCGCTGCTTCAACGACACGGGCCACCTCGGCCGGGGCTTCTCGTCCGGCCCCGAGCCCCCGACCTGAGCGGCGCGGCCCGGCCACCCCGCCGGGCGAGGACGTCACATCGGGAACCCATCCCAATCAGTTACAGGAAAGGAATCCGACCCAACGAGGTAATCCGCGTCACATGACGGCGAAATGAACGGTTCCTACCTTGCCGCGCATGATCACGACGCGCCTGCAAAGGCTGAAGGACAGAAGGATCCGCCGGCTGTGGGCCGCGATCCTGGGCGGGAAGATGGTCGGGCTCGCCGGGGTGTGGGGTGCGATGACTCTGTTCACGCACTTCGTCAGCACCCCTGCGGGCGCCTCCACCCTCCAGGACGCTCCCAAGGCGGCGGACCTGATCAGCCCCACCAACACCATCTGGGTCCTCGTCACCGCGTTCCTGGTGTTCTTCATGCAGGCCGGCTTCATGGCCCTCGAAGTCGGCTTCGCCCGGTCGCGCGAGACCGTGAACATCATGGTCGAGTGCATCGCCGACACGTGCCTGTGCGGCATCCTCTTCTGGGCCGTGGGCTTCGCCTGGATGTTCGGCGAGGGCAACGGCTTCATCGGGAACCACTTCTACTTCCTGCAGAACGTTCCCGCGACCTACGGCACGACCGGGGTCGCCTTCCTGGCGTTCTTCCTGTTCCAGTTCGCCTTCGCCGACACCACGTCGACCATCACCTCGGGGGCCATGGTCGGCCGCACCGGCTTCAAGGGCGACCTGCTCTACTCGCTCGGCGTCTCGGGCCTCATCTACCCGATCTTCGGCCATTGGGTCTGGGGTCCGGGCGGCTGGCTCGGCAACATGACGCCGGGCTTCCTCAACAGCTTCACCAACGGCGCGGTCTTCCGTGACTTCGCCGGCTCGACCGTGGTCCACACCGTGGGCGGCTTCATCGCCCTGTGGGGCGCCATCGCCCTCGGCCCCCGCCTCGGCCGCAAGTTCAAGCGGGATGGCGGTGGCCCCATGCCGCCACACGACCTGAACATCGCGGCGATCGGCGGCGTCATCCTGTGGTTCGGCTGGTACGGCTTCAACCCGGGCTCCACGCTGTCGGCGTTGGACTACGAGGGCATCGGCCGGGTGGCCACCAACACCACCCTGGCGGCCTGCGCCGGCGGCCTGGTGGCCATGGCCTTCGTCTTCCCCCGGTCCCGCAAATGGGACCTGGGCATGACCATCAACGGCTTCCTGGGCGGCCTGGTGGCCATCACCGCCCCCTGTTACTGGGTGTCACCGACCGCCGCCATCGTGATCGGCGGTGTGGCCGGTGTCATCGTGCCCCTCGGGGTCGATCTGCTCGAACACGTCCGGGTCGACGACCCCATCGGGGCCGTGGCCGTGCACGGGTTCGCCGGCATCTGGGGCACCCTGTCGATCGGGCTGTTCGCCAACGGGTTCGGCATCCCCGGGCCGACGGGGCCCGACACCTCGGGCGGCACCGTCGACGGCCTGTTCTACGGCGGCGGCCTCGACCAGCTCAAGGCCCAGTTCATCGGCAGCCTGACCTGCATCGCGGTGGTGAGCGCCGCGGCCGCGACCCTCATGTTCGGGGTGAAGGCCGTCGGCTGGCTGCGGGTGGAGCAGGAGGGCGAGCTCGAGGGCCTCGACATCTTCGAGCACGGCTCCCCCGCCTACCACATGGAGTTCGGTCAGGGCATGACCTACACGAGCCCGGCCGGCCTCGGGAAGGTCGGGGCGCTCGTCGGCGCCTCGCCGGCCGAGGGCGACGGTGACGGCGCGGAGGCCAAAGCCGAGGCCGAGGCCCCGGCCTGACCCCGGCCGCGACCCGTAGCCTGGCGGCCAGCGTGGTGGGCCCCCGCCACGCCGGCCGCCCGGCTGGGCCGACGGAGGATCCCGTGCACGACACCGAGCCGACCGTGACCACCCCCCGGGTCGAGCTGCTGCGCTGGCCCGAGGACGCCGCCCGCCGCGACGAGCTGGCGGCGATGGGGGTGCCCCGGCTGCTCCTGCTGCGGGACGACGTGCTGCCCCCCACCCTCGCGGACGACGAGGACTGGATGTTCGTTCCCGCCGACGAGCGCGACCTGTGGGCCCGCCTGCAGCGGCTGGCCCGCCGGTCCGCGGCGAGGGACCGACTGCCCGCCCTGTCCGACGGCGTGGTGCTCCACCACGCCGGCCGGACCGTGATCCTGTCCGAGGGCGAGGGCGCGCTGCTGCGCCCGCTCATCGACCACTTCGGATCCTTGGTCACCTGGGACGACCTACGCCACGCCCTGTGGCCCGACGACCCCGACCCGGACCGCCGCGTCACCTCCCGGGTGTCGCGCCTGCGGGGCCGCCTGGCCCCCGTCGGGCTCGAGATCCACTCGGTGCGCACCCGCGGCGTCGTCCTCGACCACAGCCTTGACAGCAGTCCCGCCGGCACCGCCGGCACCACACCCGAGGAGTTGTGATGGCCTATCTCGTCACCGCGATCATCAAGCCCCACCGGCTCGACGACGTGCGCGACGCCGTGCGGGGTGCCGGCGTGATCGGCATGACCGTCAGCGAGGTCCAGGGCTACGGCCGCCAGAGCGGCAAGACCGAGACCTTCCGTGGCGCCGAGTACACCATCGACTTCGTGCCGAAGGTGCGGGTCGAGGTGGTCGTGCCCGACACCGACGTCGACAAGGTGGTCGACGTCATCGCCGCCACCGCCCGCACCGGCAAGATCGGCGACGGCAAGCTGTGGGCCTACCCCCTCGACCGGGTCATGCGCATCCGCA
The DNA here is from genome assembly GCA_036506715.1 of Acidimicrobiales bacterium. GTDB lineage: Bacteria > Actinomycetota > Acidimicrobiia > Acidimicrobiales > VFJN01 > ZC4RG19. Next base: position 52 of record DASXRH010000178.1, on the reverse strand, counting down.
CCGGCGAGCTGGGCGAGGACGCCATCTGATGGACGGCGGCGCGGCGGCCGGC
>DASXRH010000177.1:0-3720 GCA_036506715.1 Acidimicrobiales bacterium | reverse complement strand
GTCGGTCGGGATGCGCGTCAGGCTCTCGATCAGGTGCGCGCCCGCCCGCCCGGCGTAGTAGGCGGAGCCGCAACCCAGCAGCTTGATGCGCCGCAGCCCGAGCACGTCCCGGGGCGACAGGTCGATGCCGCCGAGGCGCGCGGTGGCGAAGCGGTGGTCGAGCCGCCCGGCCAGCGTTCGGCCGATGGCCGCCGGCTGCTCGTGGATCTCCTTGTGCATGTAGTGCGGGTGGTCGCCCAGGTCGAACGCCGTGGCCACCACCTCCGTCGTGGCCGGCCGCTTGTCGGTGGGCCGGGCGTCGAGGGTGAAGGTGCGGTAGGCGTCGGCCTGCAGCACGGCCAGTTCGTGGTCGTCGAGGTGAACGACCTGGTCGGTGTGGCGCACCAGGGCCGACACGTCCGAGGCGACGTAGTGGGCCCGGCGGCCCACGCCCAGCACCACCGGGCTGCCGTTGCGGGCCACCACGATCCGGTCGGGCTGGCGGTCGTCGACCACGGCCAGGCCGTAGGTGCCGGCCACCAGGGTCAGCGCCTCGCGCACCGCCTCCTCCAGCGCCAGGCCCGAGGCCGCCCGCAGGCCCACCAGCTGGGCGATCACCTCGGTGTCGGTGTCCGACGCCATGGTCACCCCCTCGGCGGCCAGCTTGGCCCGCAGCTCGGCGGCGTTCTCGACGATGCCGTTGTGCACCACGGCCACGTGGCCCGAGGCGTCCAGCTGGGGGTGGGCGTTGACGTCGTTAGGCTCGCCGTGGGTCGCCCACCGGGTGTGGCCGATGCCGACGGCCCCCCGCAGGCGCTTGGGCAGGCCGGCCACCAGGTCGCTCACCCGCCCGGCCCGCTTGTGGACCTTCAGGCCCGACGGGCCCACCACGGCGACCCCGGCCGAGTCGTACCCCCGGTACTCCAGCCGGGCCAGGCCCTCGGTGAGCACGCCCACGGCGTCGCCGCCGCCGATGACCCCCACGATCCCGCACATGTCGTTGCCTCCCTGGGCTCAGCCGTAGACGATCCGCCGGATCTGGCGGGGCGACAGCGGGGGCGCCGCCACCGGCCGGGCCGCCAGCTCGTCGGCGATCCGGTCGAAGATGGCCGGGTTGGCCAGGCCGGTGGCCTGCAGCTCCCGGTGGCGACGGCGCACCACCGCCTCGGTGGTCTCGGCGAAGTAGGCGACGACGTCGTCGACCACCCGCCGGGCCACCCCGGTGGGAAGGTGCGTGGTCCGCACCACGTGGTCGACAAGGTCGGCGACGTCTCCCCGCTGAGTCATGAGCAAGGATCGTGGCCCACGAGGCGGGCGAAGGCAAAGTTCTTGCCCGAATTCGGGCAAGAACCACCGGTTCGTCGGGCTGTCGGCCTACGGAAAGAGCCCGCGGGCAGCGATGGCGTCGGCCACCCGCTCGATGGCCACCACGTGGGCGGCGCTGCGCATGCCCACCCCCAACGTCTGGGCCCTGGCCCACACCGAGCTGAAGGCGTGCTCCATGCGCTGGCGCAGGCGCTCGGCCACCACCGAGTCGTCCCACGGGTAGCCCTGCCGAGCCTGCGCCCACTCGAAGTAGCTGGCGGTCACGCCACCCGCGTTGGCCAGGATGTCGGGCACCACCACGATCCCCCGGTCGTCGAGGATCGGCTGGGCCTCCGCCGTGGTGGGCCCGTTGGCGGCCTCGACGATCAGCGGGGCGGCGACCCGACGGGCCACGCCGGCGTCGATCACGCCACCCAGGGCGGCGGGCACGGCCAGCTCGCAGTTGACGTCCCAGATGGTGTCCCCGGCGATGGCCTCGCCCCCGGCGAACCCAGCGACCGACCCGGTCTCGGCCACGTGGTCCGCCAGGCAGCCCACGTCGAGGCCGCCCTCGTTGAGCACCGCGCCGCCCACGTCGCTCACGGCCACGACCCGCATGCCGGCCGACGCCAGCAGGAAGGCCAGCGGGCCGCCCACCTTGCCGAAGCCCTGCAGCACCGCCCGGCTGCCCACCAGCGGCACGCCCATCTCCCGGAAGGCCACCCGGGCGCAGTCGAGGCAGCCGGCCGACGTGGCGCCGGTGTGGTTGCGGGTGCCACCCAGTGACAACGGCTTGCCGGTCACCGAGGCGGGCATCGATTGACCCTTGACCATCGACAGCGTGTCCATCAGCCAGGCCATGACCCGGCCGTCGGTGTTCACGTCGGGGGCGGGGATGTCGCTATCGGGCCCGAGCAGCGGGCTGATCTCGTAGGCGAACCGCCGGGTCACCCGCTCGAGCTCGGGCAACGACAGCTGCTGCGGATCGCAGCGCACCCCGCCCTTCGCGCCGCCGAAGGGCAGGTCGACCAGGGCGGTCTTGAAGGTCATCATCGCCGCCAGCGCCTTGACCTCGTCGGCGTCCAGCTCCGGATGGAAGCGGATGCCGCCCTTGCCCGGCCCCCGGGTCGTGTCGTGGTGGACGCGCCACCCGGTGAACACCTCGACCGATCCGTCGTCGAGCCGCACCGGCACCGCCACCTCCAGCACGCGCCGGGGGGTGCGCAGCATGCGGTGGACGTCCGGATCGACCTTGGCCAGCTCAGCGGCTTCGTCGAGATTGTCGAGGACGGCCTGCCAGGCCCTGGAACTCATCGTCTCTCCTTCTGGCGGCCGACGTCGTTGGCGACCGTCCCCCTGAGCATGCCCGTTGGAGGGGTGGATTGACGCTACTTCCTGCCGGAACCTTTCGTGGGGGCGGGCTCGGCCACCTCGGCCGCAGACTCGGCGTCCGTGGCGGCCGACTCGTCGTCGGTCGGCGCCGCCTCGTCGACAGACTCGGCGTCGGCAGGCACCGGCTCGACCGGCGCCTCGTCGGCACCGTCGGGGTCGGACCCGGCCGCGGTCGCGGCCGGCTCCGGCTCGGCCTCAGGCTTGGGCTCGGTGGCCTCGGGCTGGTCGGCGGCCTCGACCTCGGCCGGGGTCGCCTCGGCCTCGTCGGCAGGCTCCGCCGCTGCGGACCCGGGCGCCGTGTCCGCCGTCCCGCTGGCGGTCTCGACCCGGTCGTCCACCGGCGGGGTCGTGGCCTCCGAGGCGTCGACGGCGGTCGCCGCGTCGGTGACCGACTCGGGCGCCACGGCGGCATCACCCTCGGGTGCCGCCTCCTGCCCGTTCGCGGCAGTTGGGTAGAAGATGTACAGCCCCCGGATGACGTCCAGCAGCCGCGAGCCGGTCCACCCCTCGGTGAGGTGCACGGTGACCACGCTGCCGTTGGCGTGCACCTCGGTGACCCCACCCGACTCGAACAGCCGCCGGGCCAGCACGTCGACCGGCCGGTCGTCGAGCACGTCATCGGCCGAGCGGTAGCTCTCGTGGCCCATGCCCGTGAGCGACCGGTTGGTCTCGAAGCGGGCGATGCCCGGCGTGGACGAGGGCTTCTCGACGACGTTGATCGGCTGTCCCATGGCGGGCGGCATGATATCCCTGCGGTCCAATGGGTCCCGAAAAGAGGAGGTGGCCGTGAGCACGGAGACGATCGAGGTCACTGGACACATCGTCGATTCGCTGCTGCTGGCCAAGATCCTCGACACGATCCTCGAGGCCGGGTGCGACTACGAGATCGCCGAGGTCCGCATCGGCAAGACCAGCCTCGACCCCTCGAGTGCCCGGATCGCGGTCACCGGCGACGACGACGTGCTGGGCCCGCTGCTCGACGAGCTGCAGGTCCACGGGGCCAACCGTACCGCTCAGGTCGACGCCACGCTGGTGGCGGCCGAC
>DASXRH010000176.1:0-3829 GCA_036506715.1 Acidimicrobiales bacterium | reverse complement strand
CTTCCACGAGGCGTACCTGGCCGACGACGCCCTGCCCGGTGGGGTGGTGCTGGGCGGGGAGGGCCAGGGCTGGTCGGTGGCGATGGCCACCACCGGGTCGGAGCGGGGCCTCACGCTGCGCTCGCCCGGCCGGTTCCTGGCCACCGCCGCCCGCCTCATCGACCTCTACCGGTCCGACCCGCAGCCCCGGCTGCGCGAGCGGCTGGCCGAGGCCTGGATGCGGGCCGAGGCCTACCGGCTCTTCACCCTCGACACCGTGACCCGGCTGGCCGGCGGGGCGGTGATGGGGGCCGACAGCTCGCTCAACAAGGTCTGGTGGTCCGAGCTCGACGTCGAGCTGCACGAGATCGCCCTCGAGTTGCTGGGCCCGGGGGCCGAGGTCGAGGGCCCGTGGTCCAAGGGCTGGCAGTTCTCGCTGTCCGGGCCCATCTACGCCGGCACCAACGAGATCCAGCGCAACATCGCGGCCGAGCGGGTGCTCGGGCTGCCCCGGAAGTAGGCCGCCGTGTTCTTCGGGTTCGACGACGACCAGCTGGCCTTCCGGGACGCCGCCCGCGACCTGTTCGATAAGCAGTGCCCGCCCGAGGTGGTGCGGGCCGCCGGCGAGGCCCCGCCCGGTACGCTCGACCGGGCGGTGTGGGACCGGCTGGTGGAGATGGGTGTGCCGGCCACGCTGGTGCCCGAGGCGGCCGGCGGCCTGGGGCTCGACGAGCAGGCCCTGGTGCTGGTGCTGGAGGAGGCGGGCCGGGCCGGCCTCCCCCACCCGCTGGTCGACACCGCCGCCGTCGCCGCCCCGCTCCACGAACTGGCGCGCGAATCCGGCGCGATGCGCAGCGAACGCGCGCCGGTTCGTGAGGTCGGCATGATCGTCGCCACCGACCTCGGCGGGCCCCACGTCGCCTGCGCGGCCGACGCCGACTGGTTGCTGCTCCACGACCCCGAGGGCGGCGGCCTCCACCTCGTCGACCCGGCGGCCGTCACGCTCACGCCCGTCGTCACCGTCGACCGGGCGCGCCGGGCCGCCACCGTCGCCTGGCGGCCCGGGCCCGCCACCCTGGTCACCGACGACCCCGCCGCCGTCGCCGCCGCCCGCGACCGGGGCGCGTGGGCCACCGCCGCCGTGCTGATCGGCCTGGGCCAGCGCATGCTCGACATGACCGTCGCCTACGTGGCCGAGCGCCGGCAGTTCGGGGTGCCGGTGGGCTCGTTCCAGGCGGTCAAGCACCACCTGGCCGACGCGCTCAAGGACCTGGCGTTCGCCCGGCCGGCCGTGTGGCGGGCCGCCCACTCGCTGGCCACGGGGGCCGCCTCCGCGGCCCGCGACGTGTCGATGGCCAAGGCGCTGGCGTCCGACGCCGCCTGGCTGGTGGGCCGCCAGGCCCTCCAGTGCCACGGGGCCATCGGCTACACCGTCGAGCACGACCTGCAGCTCTACCTCAAGCGCACCTGGGCGCTGGCCACGGCGTGGGGCGACGCCGCCGGCCACCGCGAGCGGGTCGCCACCGCCATCGGGATCTAGGGAGGAACGACATGGCCGAGGCCTACATCGTCGACGCAGTGCGCACCCCGGTGGGGCGCCGGGGTGGGGGCCTGTCCGGGGTCCACCCCGCCGACCTGGGCGCCCACAGCCTGACCGCGCTGGTCGAGCGCACCGGCATCGACCCCGCGGCGGTCGAGGACGTCGTGTTCGGCAACGTCGACTCGATCGGCGGCCAGGCGGGCGACATCGCCCGCACCTGCTGGCTCGCCGCCGGCCTGCCCGACCACGTGCCCGGCACCACGATCGACCGCCAGTGCGGGTCGGCCCAGCAGGCCCTCCACTTCGCGGCCCAGGCGGTGATGTCGGGGACGATGGACGTGGTGGTGGCCGGCGGCGTGCAGCAGATGTCGCAGATCCCCATCAGCTCGGCGATGACCGCCGGCGAGCCCCTCGGCTTCCGCGACCCCTTCACCGGCTCGGCCGGGTGGGTGGACCGCTACGGCGACGGCGAGGTGACCCAGTTCCGGGCGGCCGAGCTCATCGCGGAGAAGTGGGACATCAGCCGGGACGCCATGGAGGCCTTCGCCGTCGAGTCGCACACCCGGGCGCTGCGGGCGCGGGCCGAGGGCCGCTTCGACCCCGAGATCGCCCCGCTGGCCGGGGTCACCGCCGACGAGGGCCCCCGCGAGCCGGACTGGGACAAGATCCGCTCGCTGCCCGCCCTGACCGAGGGCGGCCGGCTGACCGCCGCGTGCTCGTCGCAGATCTCCGACGGCTCGGCCGCCCTGCTGGTCGTCAACGAGCAGGGGCTGGCCGACCACGGCCTCACCCCGCGGGCCCGGGTCCACCACCTGTCCGTGCGGGGCGACGACCCCATCTTCATGCTCACCGCCCCCATCCCGGCCACCGCCCACGCCCTGGCCCGGACGGGCATGGGCCTCGACGACATCGACCTGGTGGAGATCAACGAGGCCTTCGCCTCGGTGGTCATCGCCTGGTTGAAGGAGACCGGCGCCGACCCGGCCAAGGTCAACGTGAACGGCGGGGCAATCGCCCTCGGCCACCCGCTCGGCGCCACGGGCGCCCGGCTGATGACCACGCTGCTGGCCGAGCTCGAGCGCACGGGAGGCCGCTACGGCCTCCAGACCATGTGCGAGGGCGGTGGCCAGGCCAACGTCACCATCGTCGAGCGGCTGTGACCGGCCGCGGCGGCGAGACCCCTGGACCGGGGGTACGTTCGGCCGGGTGACCGAGCCGATGCTCGTGTGCGCGGGCCTGCGCAAGACCTACGGCGACCGGGTGGCCGTGGCCGGCGTCAGCTTCCACATCGACCGGGGCGAGACCTACGGCCTGCTCGGGCCCAACGGCGCCGGCAAGACCACCACGATCTCCATGGCCTGTGGCCTGCTCACCCGGGACGCCGGCGAGGTGACCGTCGACGGCCGGCCGGTCGGGCCCCGGTCCACCGACGCCAAGGCGGCCATCGGCCTCGTCCCCCAGGAGGTCGCGCTGTACGACGACCTGTCGGCCGAGGAGAACCTGCGCTTCTTCGGTCGGCTCCAGGGGCTGGTTGGCCGGGACGTCGCCACCCGGGTCGCCAAGGTCCTCGAACTGGTGGGCCTGGCCGACAGGGCCGGCGACCGGGTGGGCGCGTACTCGGGGGGGATGAAGCGGCGGGCCAACATCGCCGCGGGGCTCCTGCACCGCCCCAAGCTGCTGGTCCTGGACGAGCCGACCGTCGGTGTCGATCCGCAGAGCCGCAACGCCATCCTCGAGAGCGTGGAGGCGCTGGGGGCCGAAGGGCTGTCGGTCCTCTACACCACGCACTACATGGAGGAGGCCGAGCGGCTGTGCGACCGCATCGGCATCATCGACGAGGGCCGCCTGGTGGCGGAGGGCGACCGGCGGGCGCTGATCGCCCGGCTGGGCGCGGGCGACCGGGTCGAGGTGACCGGCACGGGCGACATCCGCGCCTTCGCCGACGCCGTGGGCACCCTGCCGGGCACGCTGGGGGTCGACCGGCGCGACGGCCGGGTGGTCGTGCGGGTCGACGACGGCTCGACCGCGCTGGCCGGCATCGTGGCCGCCAGCGAGCGCACCGGCGTGACCATCGGCGGCATCGAGCTGGTCGAGCCCGACCTCGAGGACGTGTTCCTCGGCCTCACCGGCAAGGCCCTGCGGGACTGACGCGGCTGCCGGTGCGCCAGGTCGACGCCGCCCGCATCATCGCCCGCACCGACCTGCGGCGCCGCTTCCGCAACCGCTCGTTCGTCATCCGGGCGTTCGTGGGCCCGCTGCTGCTGGCCGGGATCATCAGCCTGGCGTTCGGGGGCGGCGACGACGTCGACG
>DASXRH010000175.1:0-2532 GCA_036506715.1 Acidimicrobiales bacterium | reverse complement strand
GCTGCGCCGGGTCGACCTGGTGGACGGCGCGCCCGCGCAGGTCACCGAGTTCGTCGAGCTGGCCGTGGGTGGTCCGGTCGACGACGCGACGTTCGCCCCCGGGGCCGGGACGACCGTGCAGACGGCCGCGCAGGAGGCGGCCCGCATCGCGGCAGCTCGATCGACCATGGCGGTGGGGCCGCCGACGTCGGCGGCGCGGGCCGAGCAGTACGTGCCGTGGGGTCGGCCGCCCGACGATCCGGAGGCCGCCGAGGCGGCCATCACCGCCGCCTTCGCCCGCGCGTCCGAGACCGACCCCGACGGTCGGGACCTGGTCAACGTGCAGGCCGGCGAGGGCTTGGGCGCCTCGCAGGCGGCCGCGGCCCGGCGCTACCCCGGCGCGGAGCAGGCCGAGTGGCTGGTCGAGATCATCCGGTTCGTGTGCCCCGACGAGGCCGTGGTCTGGTTCACGATCGAGCTGGGCGGGCGGGTGCCGTCGCCGATCGTGTCCGGGCGCCGGGGGCGGGCCGTGCGGGTCGACGGCCGGTGGCTGATCGAGCGGGGCACGATGGCCGAGGTGCTGGGCCTCGCCGGGGTCACGCTGCCTCCGCCGGGCGACTAGTGGGCGCTCGCGGAAGTCACGTGGATGTATCGCCGAGGCAGATTCGCCGCTGGCGAGGACGCAGGAGGAAGGCGCAGCCAGCGGCTGCGGCGACGACGAGGACGACGTCCAGCGGTGAATCTGGCCGGCGAGACGCCACGATGACTTCCGCGAGGGTCCACTAGATCCCCTGCCAGGCCGGCTTGTGGGCCCAGGTCTCGCGGTAGTAGCCGGCCAGGGCCAGGTCGGCGGCCGCCGGCTCGTCGACCACGACGGTGGCGTGGGGATGCAGCTGCAGCGCCGAGCCCGGGACCATGGCGGTGACCGGTCCCTCGACCGCCCGGGCCACGGCCGCGGCCTTGGCGGCGCCGGTCGCCACGAGGACCAGGTGGCGGGCCTCCAGGATCGTGCCCACCCCCTGGGTGAGGACGTGCCGGGGCACCTCGTCGCCGGGGCCGAAGAACCGGGCGTTGGCCCGCCGGGTGGCGTCGGTCAGCGTCTTCAGCCGGGTGCGGGAGGCCAGCGACGACCCCGGCTCGTTGAACCCGATGTGGCCGTCGCCGCCGATGCCCAGCAGCTGGAGGTCGACCCCGCCGGCGGCGGCGATGGCCTCCTCGTAGCGGCGGCAGGCGGCCGGCAGGTCAGCAGCGGCGACGTCCGGGGCCTGGACGGCGCCGGGGGCGAGATCGACGCCCGACTCCAAATGCTCGGCCACGAACGCCCGGTACGCCTGGGGGTGACCGGGCGGCAGACCCACGTACTCGTCGAGCAGGAAGGCCCGGGCGGCGGCCAGGCTCAGCTCGCCGGCGGCGTGGCGGCGGGCCAGGTCGGCATACACCGGCAGCGGCGAGCTGCCCGTGGCCAGGCCGAGGACGGCGGTGGGGCGCCCGGCGACCAGCGCGGCGATGGCGCCGCCCACCAGCGCCCCGGCCTCGGCGGGGCCGGCGACGATGACCACCTCCATCAGGCGGCCCACCGGGCGCGGAGGACCCGGGCGATGACCGTCACGCCGCCCGCCGGTGGTCGCGGAACCCGGCGCTAGCCGTCACGCCGCCCGCCAGTTGGGGGTGGGTCGCGGCGATGGCCGTCCACGCCGCCCGCCGGTGGTGGAGGAACCCCGGCGATCGCCGCCACACCGCCTGCCGGTGGTGGTTGGGTCAGGGCGACCGCCGTCACGCCGCCCGCGAGTCGTGGAGGACCCGGCCGGCGACGACCGTGGCCACCACCTCGCCGCCGGGGTCGAGCAGGACCAGGTCGCCCACCGCGCCCGGGGCCACGATGCCGCGGTCGGGCACGCCCAGTACCGCGGCGGGGGTGGTCGTCACCGCGGCCACGGCGTCGGCCAGCGGGGCGCCGGTCCAGGCCACCAGGTTGCGTACCGCCCGGTCGAGGGCCAGGGTGCTGCCCGCCAGCGTGCCGTCGGGGAGGCGCACGGCGTCGTCGCGGGCCGTGGCCCAGCGGTCGCCGATGCGGACCGGGCCCGGCGGCACCCCCAGGGCTGCCACGGCGTCGGTGACCAGGGACAGCCGGGGTCCGAGGGCCCGGGCGGCCAGCGCCACCATGGCCGGGTCGACGTGGATGCCGTCGGCGATGATGCCCGCCCGCACCCGGTCGTCGGTGAGGGCGACGCCGGCCGGTCCCGGCTCGCGGTGGTGCAGGGGCGCCATGGCGTTGAACAGGTGGGTCACGTAGCCGGCCCCGGCGTCGAGCGCGGTCCGGACCTGGTCGGCCGTGGCCTCGGTGTGGCCGACCGAGACGGCGATCCCCCGCTCGACGAGGGCGGCCACCAGGTCGAGGGCACCGGGCAGCTCGGGGGCCAGGGTCACCAGCGCCACGGCGCCGGCCCAGTCCTCGGCGCCGGGCGCCGCGGGGTCGGGGGGCCGCAGGTGCTCGGCGGGGTGGGCGCCCCGGCGCCGGGGGGCCAGGAACGGGCCCTCCAGGTGGAGCCCGAG
>DASXRH010000174.1:0-2570 GCA_036506715.1 Acidimicrobiales bacterium | reverse complement strand
GTGTGGGTGCCGTGCTGCTCGACCCCACCACCGCCGACCCGTTGTACCGGCGCAGCGTTCGGGTGTCGGTGGGCCACGTCCTGCGGGTGCCGTGGACACGCCTCGACCCGCTCCCCGGCGGGCTGGCCGGCCTGCGGGACGCCGGGTTCACGGCGGTGGCCCTGACCCCGGCGGCCGGGGCCGAGCCCCTGGCCGGGCTGGCCGCCGAGGCCGCCGCCGACCCCACCGCCCGGCTCGCCCTGGTGGTCGGGGCCGAGGGCTCCGGCCTCACGGCCGCCACCCAGGCGGCCGCCGACCGCCGGGTCCGCATCCCGCTGGCCCCGGGCGTCGACTCGCTCAACGTGGCCACCGCCGCCGCCATCGCGTTCCACGCTCTCAGGCAGTGATCGACCGCTCTTCGCGGCACCATGGGGGCATGGCCGCCACCCACGAGGTCACCAACCAGCCGCCGCCGCTCGAGGGCTACGACGTGTTCGGGGCCGATGCCGCCCTGGTCGAGGCCACCGAGCGGGAGGGGGCGGCGTGGGCGGCCGACGACCTCCACGCGCTGGGCCGGCTGGCGGGGTCGCCCGAGGCCATCGCCTGGGGATTCGACGCCAACCGCAACCCGCCCGAGCTGCACACCCACGACCGCTACGGCCACCGGATCGACGAGGTCGCCTACCACCCCGCCTACCACGAGCTGATGCGGGTGGCCGTCGGCCACGGCCTCCACGCCGCGCCGTGGGCCGTCGACCGGCCGGGGGCCCACGCGGCCCGGGCCGCCGGGTTCCTGACCTGGTCGCAGGTCGAGGCCGGCCACCTGTGCCCGGTGTCGATGACCTACTCGATCGTGCCGGCCCTGCGGCACCAGCCCGACCTGGCCGCCGAGTGGGAGCCCCGCCTGGTGGCCCGGGCCTACGACCCCCGCGACGTCCCCGCCCGCGAGAAGCCGGGCGCCCTGGCCGGCATGGGCATGACCGAGAAGCAGGGCGGCTCCGACGTGCGGGCCAACACGACCCGAGCCGAGCGGGCCGGCGGCGCGGGCGGCGGGCAGGGCGCCCGGGGCGAGGAGGCCGGCGACGGCTCGTGGCGGCTCACCGGCCACAAGTGGTTCTGCTCGGCGCCCATGTCCGACGTGTTCCTCATGCTGGCCCAGGCCCCGGGCGGGTTGTCGTGCTTCCTGGTGCCCCGCTGGCTGCCCGACGGTGAGCGCAACGCCGGCTTCCGGCTCCAGCGGCTCAAGGACAAGCTGGGCAACCGGTCCAATGCCTCCAGCGAGATCGAGCTGGACGGGGCGGTGGCCTGGCTCGTCGCCGAGGAGGGTCGGGGCGTCCGCACCATCATCGACATGGTCGCCCACACCCGGCTCGACTGCGTGCTCGGCGCCACCGCCAACATGCGCCAGGCCACCGCCCAGGCGCTGCATCACGCCGCCTACCGGCAGGCCTTCGGCAAGCCGCTTGTCGACCAGCCGCTCATGCGGGTGGTGCTGGCCGACCTGGCGGTCGAGTCCGAGGCCGCCACCGTGCTGGCCATGCGTCTGGCCCGGGCGTTCGACGAGAGCGCCCGGGGCGACGAGGGGGCCGACGCCTTCCGCCGGCTGGCCTGCGCCGTCGGCAAGTACTGGGTGTGCAAGCGCCAGCCGACCCAGGTGGGCGAGGCCCTCGAGTGCCTGGGCGGCAACGGCTACGTCGAGGAGTCGATCATGCCCCGGCTCTTCCGCGAGAGCCCGCTCAACGGCATCTGGGAGGGATCGGGCAACGTCATGTGCCTGGACGTGCTGCGGGGGCTGGCCCGTGAGCCGCAGGCGCTGGAGGCGTTCCTCGGCGAGCTGGACGCCGCCGCCGGGGCCGATGCCCGGCTCGATGCGGCCGTGGCCCGGGTGCGCCACGAGTTGGGCGACGTGGTCGGCATCGAGGCCCGGGCCCGGCGGGTGGTGGAGGCCATGGCGCTGGCGCTGCAGGGCAGCCTGCTGGTGCGCTACGGCCACCACGCGGTGGCCGACGCGTTCTGCGCCTCCCGGCTGGCGGGCAACGAGGGGCTGGCGCTCGGCACCCTCCCGCCGGGCATCGACGTCGGCACGATCATCGAGCGTGCCCGGCCCAAGGTCGGCTGACCAGCACACCTTGACTTGCGTTCAAGAACACGAGACGTGCGGGTCAACACGCGTTTAGGATGCGCACGACGGGTGGACGTCTCGTCGAACCGAGGGGGGAGAGCTATGCGCAATCGCCTGATCAAGGGCGTCGCAGCGCTCATCACTGCTGGAGCGGTACTGGGGTTCGTGGCCTCGCCGGTGTCTGCCGACCGGGGCGGGTCCCACAAGTTGGCCGTGGGGGTCGTACGCCTCGACGGCAACCAGGAGGTGCCGCCCGCCGATCCCGACGGGCGCGGCACGTTCGCCTACGTCGCGTTCGGCGACAAGCTGTGCTACGTGCTGACGGCCCGCAACATCGACCCGCCGATCGCGTCCCACATCCACTCGGGCGCCGCCGGGGTCAACGGGCCGATCGTGGTCATGCTCGACGTGCCCGACCCCGTCGGCCACGGCTGCATCACCGCCGAGCAGGACGAGTCCCTCAACAGCA
>DASXRH010000173.1:0-3700 GCA_036506715.1 Acidimicrobiales bacterium | reverse complement strand
CGCGCCCGCGGGGGCGAGCTCGAACACGCCGGTGCCCAGCTCGCCGAGCACGGCCCCGATGCCGAACAGCTCGTCCTCAGCGGCGAACGTGCCGGGCACGGGCTCGCCGTCGATGGCCCGGTGGGCCAGCGTGCGGGAGGTCGAGAACCCGAGGGCCCCGGCTCGCAGGCCGGCGCGCACGATGGCGGCCATCGCCTCGATGTCGGCGGCGGTGGCCGGCTGGTTGGCGGCACCCCGGTCGCCCATCACGTAGGCCCGCACGGCGCCGTGGGGAACCTGGGCGCCGATGTCCACCACGTGGGGCTGGGCATCGATGGCGTCGAGGTACTCGGGGAAGCTCTCCCATCCCCAGCGGATGCCCTCGGACAGGGCGGCGCCGGGGATGTCCTCGACCCCCTCCATGAGGCCGATCAGCCAGTCGTGGCGGTCGGGCGCCACGGGGGCGAAGCCCACGCCGCAGTTGCCCATGACCACGGTGGTCACCCCGTGCCAGCACGACGGCGACAGCAGGGCGTCCCAGGTGGCCTGGCCGTCGTAGTGGGTGTGGACGTCGACGAAGCCAGGGGTGACCAGGGCGCCGTCGGCGTCGATCTCCCGGCGGGCCGGGCCGTCGACCCGGCCGACGGCGGTGACGACGCCGTCGCTGACGGCCACGTCCGCGGTGCGGGCCGGCGCGCCGGTCCCGTCGACGACGGTCCCGCCCCGGATGACCAGATCGTGCATCGGACCCCTCCGTGTTCCTGACGGTCAGTCAGATACTGATACTAGTGTCAGCTGGCCGGAAGCTGCGGCGCTCAGATGTGGGTGGGGAAGCCGAGGTCGGGCCCGCGCGTCACCGGGTCGGCCCAGCGGGTCGTGACCACCTTGCCCCGGGTGTAGAAGTGGACGCTCTCGGGCCCGTAGGCGTGGGTGTCGCCGAACAGCGAGTCGCCCCACCCGCCGAACGAGAAGTAGGCCATCGGCACCGGGATGGGCACGTTGACGCCGACCATGCCCGCCTCGGCCTCGGCGGCGAAGCGGCGGGCGGCGCCGCCGTCTCGGGTGAACACCGCCACCCCGTTGCCGTAGGGGTTGGCGGCCACCAGGTCCAGCGCCTCCTCGTACGAGCCGGCCCGCACCACGGCCAGCACCGGGCCGAAGATCTCCTCGCGGTACACGCTCATGTCGGACCTCACGTGGTCGAACAAGCACGGCCCCAGGAAGAAGCCGCCCTCGTGGCCGGCAACGACCAGCCCCCGGCCGTCGACCACCAGGTCGGCCCCGTCGTCGACGCCGGCCGCCACCAGGCCCGCGACCCGGTCGCGGTGGGCGGCGGTGACCAGCGGGCCCATGTCGGCGCCGGGGGTCGTCCCCGGGGCGATGGTCAGGCCGGCGATGCGGTCGCGCACCCGGGCCACCAGGTCGTCGCCGACCGGGTCGACGGCCACCAGCACCGAGACCGCCATGCACCGCTCGCCGGCCGAGCCGTAGGCGGCGCTGACCGCGGCGTCGGCCGCCAGGTCGAGGTCGGCGTCGGGCAACACCACCAGGTGGTTCTTCGCGCCCCCCAGGGCCTGGACCCGCTTGCCGGCGGCCGCGCCCCGCTCGTAGACGTGGCGGGCCACCCGGGTCGAGCCCACGAAGCTGACGGCGGCCACGTCGGCGTGGTCGAGCAGCGCGTCCACCGCCTCGGCGTCGCCCTGGACCACGGTGAGCACGCCCTCGGGCAACCCGGCGTCGGCCGCCATCTCGGCCAGCAGCAGCGAGGCGCCGGGGTCGCGCTCGGAGGGCTTGAGCACGAAGGCGTTCCCGCAGGCGATCGCCATCGGGAACATCCACATCGGCACCATGGCCGGGAAGTTGAAGGGCGTGATGCCGGCCACCACCCCGAGCGGCTGGCGCAGCGAGTGGACGTCAACGTCGGTCGAGACCTGGTGGCTGTGGCCGCCCTGCAGCGCGGCGGGGATGCCGCACGCGTACTCGACCACCTCGAGCCCGCGGGCCACCTCGCCGAGCGCGTCGGCCGTCACCTTGCCGTGCTGGGCGGTGATGACCGCCGCCAGGTCGGCCCGCCGGGCGTGGACGACCTCGCGGAGGGCGAACAGCACCTGGGTGCGGCGGGCCAGCGACGACCGGCCCCACTCGCCGGCCGCGGTCCGGGCCGAGGCCACGGCGGTGGCGACGTCGTCGGCGCTCGCGAGGCGGACCATGGCGGTGGTGGCGCCCGTGGCCGGGTCGAACACGGGGACCGTGCGGTCGCCGGTGCCGTCCCAGCGCTTGCCGTCGACCCAGTGGGCGACGGTGGCGGTCACGGCGCCACCTCGGCGTCGACGTCGGCCAGCACGTCGGCCAGGATGCCGGCGCCCTCGTCGGCCTCGTCGGCGGTGAGCGAGAGCGGCGGGGCGATGCGCAGGCAGTTGCCGAACAGGCCGCCCTTGCCGACCAGCAGGCCCCGCGCCCGGGCCAGGTCGAGGACCCGGCTGGCGGCGCCGGCGGCCGGGGAGTGACCGTCGGCGCCGACCAGCTCGACCCCGATCATCAGACCCTTGCCCCGGACCTCGCCCACCACGGCCAGCTTGTCGGCCAACGGCCGCAGCCGCTCGGCGATGCGCCGGCCCTGGGCCAGGGCGTTGGCCTGGAGGTCGTGGTCCAGCAGGTAGCGGAGGTTGGCGAGCGCCCCCGCCGCCACCAGCGGGTTGCCGCCGAAGGTCGAGATCGAGTTGGCGGTCAGCCCGTCGACAAGGTCGCCCCGGCCGATGACCCCGGCCATGGCCAGCCCGTTGCCGAGGCCCTTGGCGAACGTGAGCAGGTCGGGGGTGAGGTCGTGGGCCTGGTAGCCCCAGAAGTGCTCGCCGGTGCGGCCCCAGCCGGTCTGGACCTCGTCGCTGACGTAGAGGATGCCGTACTCGTCGAGCACGTCCTTCAGGGCGCCGAACAGGCCGTCGGGCGGCACGGTGAAGCCGCCCACGCCCTGGATGGGCTCGGCGATCAGGCAGGCCACGTCGCCCGCGGTGGCGGTGAGGATGACGTCGCGCAGGTCGTCCACCGCGGCGGCGATGGCGCGGGCGTCGGAGGGCCGGCCGCCGGGGCCGGGGAACCGGTGGCCGGCGTCGACGTAGTGGACGGTGAACGGCGTCAGGCTCGAGGCCGACCAGCCCCGGTTGCCGGTGATGCCCACGGTGGCGAACGAGCGGCCGTGGTAGCTGTTGCGCAGGGCCAGCACCTGATTGGAGCGGCGCGCCGTGGAGGCCAGCAGCAGGGCGGCCTCGTTGGCCTCCGTGCCGCTGGTGGTGAAGAACACCTTGGCGCCGGGGATGCCCGACAGCGGCGCCAGCTGCTCGGCCAGCTCGACCATGGGCCGGATGAGGTAGAGCGTCGACGTGTGGATCATCCGGCCGGCCTGGGTGCGGATGGCGTCGACGACTTCGGGGACGTCGTAGCCGGTCATGGTGGTGAGGATCCCGCCGAAGAAGTCGAGGTAGCGCCGCCCCTCGCCGTCGACGACGTGGCGGCCCGACCCTGCCACCAGCTCGATGGGCTCGTCGTAGTACAGGGCCAGCCACCGGGGCATGACCTGGCGGTGGCGGGCCAGCAGCTCGGCGTGGGCGGTGGGGGTGTCGGGGGCGACGGGCTCGGTCACGGGCGGTCGGACCTCGGGGTCGGCGGCCAGGTGCGTTCAGGCGCCGGCAACGCAATCCGTCCTCCGAACACCGTGTAGCCA
>DASXRH010000172.1:0-6353 GCA_036506715.1 Acidimicrobiales bacterium | reverse complement strand
GCACCTGCCCGCCCGGACCCGGACCGCCCTCGGCAAGCAGGGCGCGGCCGTCGCCGCCCGCAAGCGCACCGGCGGCAGCTCACCCAGGACCCGCCGGGAGCTCTACGACGAGGCCAAGCGCCGCAACCTCCCGGGGCGCTCCAGGATGGGCCGGGACGAGCTGGCCCGCGCTCTCGGCCACCGCTAGGTCGGTCGCTGAAATGGTGGCGTCCAGCAGCCCCACCATCCCTGGACGCCCGCGCCATTCAGCGTCGGACCACTAGGGCGGGGCCGCCGCCATACCGGCCCGCACGATGGCCAGCAGCCGCGGGTGCTCGGCGGGGATGGGCTCGGCCAGCCGGGCGGCGGCCCGCACCACCACCCACCGCTCCACCAGGTCGCGCTCGATCGGGCGGACCCGGCGGTAGCGGGCCAGGTAGAGCGCGGCCAGCGCCCGCCGGCCGACCGGGGCCAGCCGCCGGACCAGGAACGGCGCCCCGGGCGGGGGTTCGCCCACCCGGTGGAGCAGCGCCGTGCGGGCCACGTCGGCGGCCGGGTGGCCGCGGGCGGCATCGCCCCAGTCGATGACCACCGGGGCCGCCCACGTCCCCAGCATGTTGCCGAGGTGCATGTCGCCGTGGCACAGCGCGTCGCCGCCGGGCAGCGTGGCCAGCAGCGCCAGCGCCGCCGCCCGCAGGTCGTCGGGGAGCGGCTCGGCCGCTGCGATCCGCCCGGACACGACGTCGTGGACCGTGGGCAGCTCGGGCGGCCCGTGGTGGTCGTGCATGGCGGCGTGGGCGTCGGCCAGCGCCCGGGCCGCCCGCCGCAGGGCCAGCGGGTTGCGGCCGAGGGCGGTCAGCAAGTCGTCGCCGGCCACCCGCTCCAGCACCAGGCCGGGCCGCCCGTCGACCACCACCACGTCGAGCACCCGGGGCACCGGGTAGCCCCCGGCGGCCAGCGCCCGCAGCGCCGCCGCCTCCCGCGCCACCCGGTCGGTGCGGTCCGCGTCGCGCAGCAGCTTGAGGACGGCGCCGTCCCCGTGTGCGAAGACCTCGGCCTCCCGCCCCTCGGCCAGCCGCACCCCCTGCGCCATCGCCGGCGAGGATACGGCCGAATGGCCCCGCGGACGGGCCGGTCTTACCCTGGGACGCCGTGGCCCGTGCCCGCTTCCTGCTGCGCCCCCGGTGGTTGCTGTCGCACCTGCTGGTGGTCCTGCTGGTGGTGACGATGGTCAACCTCGGTTTCTGGCAGCTGCGCCGGCTCGACTTCAAGCGCGACCGCAACGCGCTGATCGAGGCCCGCCGGAGCGAGCAGGTGGTGCCGATCGACCGCCTGCTCACGCCGGCCTCGGGCGCCCACGACGTCGACGACGCCCGCTACCGCACGGTCACCGCCACGGGCACCTACGACGACGACGCCACCGTCGTCGTCCGCAACCGCACCCAGGACGGCAGCCCGGGGGCGTGGCTGGTCACCCCGCTGACCGTGGCGCCCGGCGAGGAGGTCGGGGTGGTGCGGGGCTTCGTCGGCTTCAGCCCCGACGGTTCGTTCGAGAAGGCGCCGGCGCCGGGCGGCGAGGTCACGGTCGAGGGCCTGGTCGTCGACCCCCGCGGCTTCGACGGCACGGCGCCCAGGGACATGGCCCCGTTCCTGGCCCGCGACGACGTCCTCCCCGGGCTGGTGCTGGCCCAGCGCTCCACGCCGGCCGAGCCCAGGGCCGCCGATGCCGACGCCCCCGATCCCGACTCGATCGTGCCGGTGCCCCCGCCCGAGCTGTCGGAGGGCCCCCACCTCAGCTACGCGGTCCAGTGGTTCATCTTCTCGACCATCGCCGTGGTCGGCTACCCGATCACCCTGCGCCGGGTCGTCATCCGCCGGGGCAAGGAGGTCGACGACGAGGACGGCGACGGTGACCTCGACGCCGAGCTGCGCCAGCTGACCAACCAGGGGGGCTGAGCCGTCACCGGGGCGACCGACGGCGGTACCACCACCCGCCAGCGCATCGTCGAGGCGGCCTACGCCGCCATGGCGCGCGACGGCGTGGCCCGGGTGACGGTCGAGGCCGTGGCCCGGGCGGCCGGCGTGGCCCGGGCCACCGTCTACCGGGTGTTCCCGGGTGGCAAGGACGACCTGGTCGGTGCGGCGGTGACCTGGGCGGTGGGGGACTTCTTCGCCCGGCTGCTCGCCGAGATCGGCGAGGTCGACGGCGTGGCCGAGCTGCTGGAGCGGGGGCTGGCGGCCGGGCGCCGGCGCCTGGCCGCCCACGAGGTGCTGCAGCGGGCGCTGGAGGACGAGGCCGGGGCGGTGGTGCCCCCGATCTACGCGGTGGTGCCGGTGATCCTGGCCGTCCTCCAGTCCGACCTGGCCGCCCGCCTGGCGCGTGAGCGGCTGCGGCCCGGTGTCGATCCCGGCGAGGCCGCCGACCTGCTGGCCCGCCTGTCCCTGTCGCTCATCGGCACCCCGGGGTGCTGGGACATGGACGACCCGGCGGCGGTGCGGCACCTGGTGCGGGACCACCTGCTGGCCGGCATCGTCGAGCCCGGATGAGACCTGGACACTGAGACGAGATCGTGCATAGTGTCTCGACATGGGAAGCGCGCCAGGTCCCGGCTCGACGGCACCGGCCCTCGGCGCCGAACCCGAGCCCGCAGCCGGGCCCGCGGCCGACGCCGGCCAGGCGTCGCTGATCGACGCCGCCCGGCGCTGCATCGCCCGCTGGGGGGTGCGGAAGACCTCGCTCGACGACATCGCCCGCGAGGCCGGCGTGGCCCGGGCAACCGTCTACCGGGCCTTCCCCGGCGGCAAGGACCGGCTGATGGCCGCCGTGTGGCAGCACGAGGCCGACCGCGTCCTCCAGGCGTCCGAGGAGGCGCTGGCCGGCGCCGCCACCCTGGAAGACCTGCTGACCGCCGGCCTGGTGACCGCGTTCGGCCTCATCCGCGACGACGACGTGCTGCGGGCCGTCCTCGAGCACGAGCCCGAGCTGATCCTGCCCCACTTCGCCTTCCACCGCCTCGACGGCGTCATCGACCTGGTGGCGGCGCTCGGGCGCCCCCACCTGGCGCGCTTCCTGCCCGAGGCCGCGATCCGCCCGGCGGCCGACCTGGTGGCCCGCACGGCCCTCACGTTCGGCTTCCGCCCGCCCGACTGGTTCGACCCCCGCGAGCCGGCTGCCGCCCGGCAGCTGGTGCGCACCTACCTCGTCCCCGCCATCACCCCTCCGGAGGAGCCCGCATGCCCACCAACGACGAGCTGATCGGCCGGGCCGACGTCGACGACCTGGCCGCCATCCTGGCCGTCTCGAACACCGAGGTCGACGAGGCCATCCACGCGGTGGTCGACAACGCCGACGCCATCTTCACGTGGGACTACGAGAAGGGCGCCCGCCCGGCCCTCAACAAGCTCTACGAGAAGGCCAAGCACTCGCAGTGGAACGGCGAGACCGACCTCCCGTGGGAGACCGAGGTCGACCCCCTGCAGCTGGCCACCGAGATGGGCGGCAACCCCCAGATCCAGCGGTTCCGCGAGTCGGCCTCCGCGCCTGGCTCGCCCTTCGAGCACTTCGGCGAGCGCGAGTGGACCGACCTCGTGCTCGAGGGCCAGAACTGGCGGCTGAGCCAGTTCATGCACGGCGAGCAGGGGGCGCTGCTGTGCACGGCCAAGATCGTC
This sequence comes from Acidimicrobiales bacterium, assembly GCA_036506715.1. Taxonomy (GTDB): domain Bacteria; phylum Actinomycetota; class Acidimicrobiia; order Acidimicrobiales; family VFJN01; genus ZC4RG19. The sequence goes on along the minus strand of DASXRH010000172.1, from coordinate 2,705 downwards.
GAGACGGTGCCGTGGATCGACGCCAAGTACTACGCGTCGACCCAGGTCATGGACGAGGCCCGCCACGTCGAGGTGTTCTCCAAGTACCTCGACACGAAGCTGACCGGGCACTACCCGATCAACGCCCACCTGAAGATGCTGCTCGACGACATCATCAACGACAGCCGGTGGGACATGACCTACCTCGGCATGCAGATCATGGTCGAGGGCCTGGCCCTCGCCGCCTTCGGCTTCATGCACATGATGACCGAGGACCCGCTGCTGAAGAAGCTGCTGCGCTACGTCATGTCCGACGAGGCCCGCCACGTGGCCTTCGGCGTGCTGTCGCTGAAGGAGTACTACGGCGAGCTGACCGACGCCGAGATGCGCGAGCGCCAGGAGTTCGCGTTCGAGGCGGCGGTGCGCATGCGGGACCGCTTCCTCCAGCAGGAGGTGTGGGAGCGGATGGGCGTCGACTCCAAGCCGATCATCCGCGCCATGCTCGACATCCCGCCCGAGGACAACCTGTTCCAGCAGATGCTGTTCTCGAAGATCGTGCCCAACTGCAAGAAGCTGGGCCTGCTCGACGCGTCGGGCGCCTGGCTGCGGCGGCGGTTCGAGGAGCTGGGCGTGATCCAGTTCGAGGACTGGGTCGACACCGGCGAGGAGTACGCCCAGCTCGACGAGGTCGCCAAGGACAGGGCGGCCGCCGAGTAGGCCCGGCGGCGACCGGGCGCCGCCGAGTAGAACCGGCGGCGTGGCCGACACCAGCATCACCCCGGCGCCCGTCGCCGTCCCCGAGGCCGACCTCGACGACCTGCGCGACCGGCTGCGTCGCACGCGGTGGCCCGAGGCCGAGACCGTCGACGACTGGTCGCAGGGCGTGCCCCTGGCCTACGTGCGCGAGCTGTGCGCCCACTGGGCCGACGCGTACGACTGGCGGGCCACCGAGGCCCGGCTCAACTCGCTGGGCCCGGTGCGCACCACCATCGACGGCCTGGGCATCCACGCGCTGCACGTGCCCTCGCCCGTGCCTGGCGCGCTGCCGCTGGTGGTGACCCACGGGTGGCCGGGCTCGGTGGTCGAGTTCCTCGACGTGGTCGGCCCGCTCACGGACCCGGCCGCCCACGGGGGCGACCCCGCCGACGCGTTCCATCTCGTCGTGCCGTCGCTCCCGGGCTACGGGTTCAGCGACCGGCCGGCCGGGACGGGGTGGGGGGTCGAGCACGTCGCCGACGCCTGGGTCACGCTGATGGCCCGCCTGGGGTACGACCGCTTCGGCGCCCAGGGCGGCGACTGGGGGGCCGCGGTCACCACCGCCCTCGGCGAGCGCCACGCCGACCGGCTGGTCGGCATCCACCTCAACATGCCGGTGGCGGGGCCGGCGCCCAACCCCTGGCCCGAGGGTTCGGCCGAGGCGGCCGACGCCGCGGCGGAGGAGCAGGTGGCCGTGGCGGAGATGGGGGAGCACCGCCGCTGGGGCACGGGCTACTCGCGCCAGCAGTCCACCCGCCCCCAGACGCTGGGTTACGGGCTGGTCGACTCGCCGGCCGGCCAGTGCGCCTGGATCGTCGAGAAGTTCTGGTCCTGGACCGACTGCGACGGCCACCCCGAGAACGCCCTGACCCGGGACCAGATGCTCGACGACGTCATGCTCTACTGGCTGCCGGCCACGGCGGCCTCGTCGGCCCGCCTGTACTGGGAGAGCTTCCGCGGCGGCAGCCTGGGCGAGGTCACCGTGCCCACCGGGTGCTCGATCTTCCCCGGCGAGATCACCCACCTGCCGCGGCACTGGGTGGCGGCCCGCTACACCGACCTGCGTCACTGGCACCGGCTCGACCGGGGCGGCCACTTCGCCGCCTTCGAGCAGCCCGACCTGTTCGTCGACGAGGTCCGTACCTTCTTCCGCCTGGTGCGCTGAGCGTCGACCCGGGGTGGGCGTTCTGAAGGCCCTCTACGGTCGGCCCGCGGCGATGAGTTCGGGCCCCCGGGGCCGTCAGTGACAGGAGACCGACGAGGAGGACCGCGGTGGGAACGGGAGCGCTGTCGAAGGCCGGGCTGGCCCGCATGGCCGACGTGATGGCCGGCCACGTCGAGACCGGGGGCATCCCCGGGCTCGCGTGGCTGGTCGCCCGGCGGGGCGAGGTCCTCAGCGGGGTGGCCGGCACGATGCTGGCCGGGGGTGGGGGCGGGCCGGTGGCCCGGGACACGATCTTCCGCATCTCCTCCATGACCAAGCCGGTCACAGCCGTGGCCACGCTCGTGCTGGTGGAGGAGTGCCGGCTGCGCCTCGACGACCCGGTCGACCCCTGGCTGCCCGAGCTGGCCGACCGGCGGGTCGTGGCCGACGTGAACGGCCCGCTCACCGAGACGGTGCCGGCCGTTCGGCCCCTGTCGGTCCGTGACCTGCTCACCTTCCGCATGGGCCTCGGCGGTGACTTCACCGGCACCGTCCGCCAGCCGGCCATGGAGGAGCTCGCAAAGCGGGATGTGGGCGCCGGTCCGCCCGCGCCGGCACTGCCGCCGCCGCCCGACGAGTGGATGGCCCGGATCGGTTCGGTCCCGCTGGAGTACCAGCCCGGCGAGCGATGGCTGTACCACACGGGCGCCGACGTGCTGGGCGTGCTGATCGCCCGGGCGTCGGGCTCGACGTTCCCCGACTTCCTGGCCGAGCGCATCCTCGAGCCGCTCGGCATGGTCGACACCGCGTTCTCGGTGCCGGCCGG
>DASXRH010000171.1:0-4631 GCA_036506715.1 Acidimicrobiales bacterium | reverse complement strand
CGATCGCGCCGCCCGTGCCGGCGGGGCGGCCGGGGCGGGCCAGGGTCGGGATCCGGCGCACGCCGCCGGGGGCCCCCGGCGGCGGTGGATGGTGCCCGCCCTGCTGGTGGTCGCCGGCATCGGGGCGGCCCTCGGGGCCGTGGCCGTCGACGGCGGGGACACGGCGGCGGCGGTGGGGTCGCCGGCCACGCCGGTCACGCCCGTGCTGTCCGCCCGCCGGGTGCCCGAGGTGCTGGCGGCGCCGGTGGGGGACCGCCGGCTCGCCGCCGACCTGGACGCCTGGCTGGCGGGCTCGCCCGCCGACACCTGCCTGGTCGTGTCGGCCAAGGGCCACGAGGTGTACGACCACAACCCAGACCAGCCGGTGACCGGGGCCTCGACCCAGAAGCTGCTCACGTCCACCGGGCTGCTCATGGCCCTCGGACCCGACGCCACCTTCCAGACCCGGGCGATGGCCGCCCAGGCACCCCAGGGCGGGGTCGTGGCCGGCGACCTGTTCCTGGTGGGTGGGGGCGACGCCAGCCTGGGCACCGCCGACTGGCCGCCCAACAGCCCCGGCACCCGGCCCCGGGTGGTCCACGACATCGACGCGCTGGCCGCGTCGATCGCCGCCGCCGGTGTCACCCAGGTGCAGGGGAGCGTGGTGGGCGACGGCAGCCGCTACGACGACCAGCGCTACGAGCCCTCGATCGCCCCCCGGCTCATCGAGCAGGACCAGGTGGGCCCCATCGGCGGGCTGATGGTCAACGACGGCTTCGCCCAGTTCTCGCCGGCCAGGAGCTTCGAGTCGACGGTGCCCGCCGGCGACCCGGCCGCCGACGCCGCCCGCGTGCTCACAGAGCGGCTGGCCGCCCACGGCGTGGCGGTGGCCGGCCCACCCCGGGCCGGCCGGGCCCCGGCGGGCGCGGTCTCCGTGGCCTCGATGGCCTCGCCGCCTCTGCGCCAGGTCATCGCCGACATGCTGACCTACAGCGACAACGAGACCGCCGAGTCGGGGATCAAGGAGATCGGCCACGCTGCCTCGGGCCAGGGCAGTTGGGCGGCGGGGGCGGCCGGGCTGACCCAGCTGCTGTCCGACGGCGGCGTGCCGATGGCGGGGGTGACCGTCGTCGACGGGACCGGCCTGTCGATCCAGGACCACCTGACCTGCCGGGCGCTGGTCGGCGTGCTGGCCCGACCCGAGACCGGACCGGTCCTGCGGGCCGGGCTGCCGGTGGCCGGCCAGTCGGGCACGCTCGCGACCCGGTTCCTGGGCACGCCGGTGGCCGGCCGCCTGCGGGCCAAGACCGGCACGCTGCGCAACGTCACCGCGCTGGCCGGCGAGGTCGACCCCCTGGCCGGCGGGACCGTGACCTTTGCCTACGTGGCCAACGTGCCCGACCCGGGCGAGGTCACGGCCACGGGGGTGGGCGAGGACGAGCTGGGCGAGATCCTGCTCGGCTACCCCCGGGGCGTCGACGTGGCCGCGCTGGGGCCCCAGCCGGCAGCCCCGGCAGCGGCGCCTGGCGGCTGAGGGCGGCCGGCCGTGGCGGTGGCCCCCATGTTCCCGCTGGGCACCGTGCTGGTGCCGGGCATGCTGCTGCCGCTGCACGTGTTCGAGCCCCGCTACCGGGCCCTGGTGCGGGACTGCCTGGCCGGCGAGCCCGAGTTCGGCATCGTGCTCATCGAGCGGGGCTCCGAGGTGGGCGGGGGCGAGGTGCGCACCGACGTGGGCACGATGGCCCGCATCCTCCAGGTCGAGGAGATGCCCGACGGCCGCTTCGCGCTGGCCGTCGTGGGCGACCGCCGCGTGCGCGTGACGGCCTGGCTGGAGGACGACCCCTACCCCCGGGCCGACGTCGAGGACTGGCCCGACGACCCCGACGGCGCGGCCGAGGCCGACGCCGCCCGCGCGGCCCTCGCCCCGGGCGGCGACGTCACCGCCCTGCTGCGCCGGGCCTCGGCCCTGCTCGCCGAGCTGGGGGAGGCGGCGGCGCCGGTGGACCTGGTGCTGGCCGATGACCCGGGGATCGCCAGCTTCCAGGCCGTGGCCGTCGCACCTCTCGGGCCCGCCGACCGCCAGGCGCTGCTCATCGTGGCGTCGGCCGCCGAGCGCACCGTCCGGCTGCGGGCGCTGCTGCCCGGGGCCATCGAGCTGCTGGCCGCCCGGCTGGGCGCCGGCTGACGGGCGGGGGCGGTGTGACGCGAGCATCGACGGCGGGGTCGGACCGGCGTGGTACAACGTGGACTCGTTCGGACGAGGAGCGACAGAGCGGTGCCCGAGTCACAGCCCAAGTCCCTTCCTGAGGTGGCCACCGAGCTGTGGGCCCTCACCAAGGACTACGCCCGCCAGGAGACGGTCGAGCCGCTCAAGGGCGTCGGCCGCTACCTGGGCTACGGCGCGGCGGGGGCCGTGCTCGGCGGCGTCGGCGTGGTCCTGTTGATGCTGGCCGGACTGCGGGCGCTGCAGACCGAGACGGGCACGGCGCTCACCGGCAGCTGGTCCTGGGCGCCCTACTTCGTCGTCCTGGCGGTGGCCGGGCTGCTCGTGGCCTGGGCCGTCAGCCGCATCTCCAAGAAGTGAGCAGGTGAGCCCGATGGCAGTCCCGACCCGTCCCCAGCGCATCACCCGCGACGACCTCGAGGCCAAGTTCCGCGAGCTCGAGGTCGACGCCCGCGACCAGGTGGCGTCGGCCCGCAGCACGGTGGTGACCGCCGGCGTGGTGGCGGCGCTGGTCCTGCTGCTGCTGGCCTTCCTGCTGGGCCGGCGGGGCGGCCGCCAGCGCAGCACGGTCGTCGAGATCCGCCGGGTCTGACGGGTGGCCGGGCTCCGCTACCAGACCCGCACCGACCGGCTCCTGCGCCGCCTCCAGACCCGGGGCGTCCGCCTGGGCGTCTACGGCAGCTCGCGGGCGTGGTTGTGGATCGCCGTCGGCGCCTGGGCCCTCCGCCGGGTGCGCCGAGCGGTGGGCAGCGAGTCTGCCCTGGTGTACCGCGGCGAGCTCCGGCCGGGCGAGGTCCTGCAGATCGGGCACCTCACCGAGACCTACGAGGGCAAGCGCGTCCGGTCGAAGCGGCGCAAGATCCGGGCCTGACCGCCGCCCGCGGGGGTCGCCGGTGTGCGAACAGGGGTGGCGCGCACGCGACAATGGACCCGTCATGCGCGTCCTCCTCCGCAACCCCCGCCGCGAGCTCGACGTCGCCGGCCCCACGTCGGTCGTCACGCTCCTGGCCCAGCTCGACCTGGAGCGCGAGTCGGTGCTGGTCGTCCGGGGCGACACCCTGGTGCCGGGCGACGCCGTGCTGACCGACGACGACGTGATCGAGATCCGGCCCGTGATCTCGGGCGGCCAGGTCTGACGGTGAAGTGCACCGTCTGCCGCGGGCCCGCCGTCATCGACCTCCGCCGCCACAACGCCAACTTCTGCGGCGACCACTTCGTCAAGTTCTGCCGCGACCAGGTGGTCCGGGCCATCGACGACCACGCCATGATCGCCCCCGGCCAGCAGGTGCTGGTGGCCGTGTCGGGCGGCAAGGACAGCCTGGCGCTGTGGGACCTGCTGCTGGGCCTCGGCTACGAGGCCGACGGCATGGTCATCGGGCTCGGCATCGGCGACTACAGCGACGCCAGCACGGCGGCCGCCGTCGCGTTCGCCGAGGAGCGGGGCCTCCGCCTGAGCCACATCGACCTGCGGGGCGAGTACGGCTACGACATCCCGACCGCGGCCGCCGTGACCCGCCGGGTGCCGTGCTCGTCGTGCGGCCTGTCCAAGCGCCACCTCATCGACAAGGCGGCGCTCGACGGCGGCTACGACGTGGTGGCCACCGGCCACAACCTCGACGACGAGGCCGCCGTGCTGCTCGGCAACGTCCTGCACTGGCAGACCGAGTACATGGGCCGCCAGGTGCCGGCGCTGCCCGCGCGGCCCGGGTTCCCCCGCAAGGTCAAGCCACTCGTGCGGTTGGCCGAGCGCGAGACGGCCGCGTACTGCGTGCTGCGGGGCATCGACTACATCGTCGAGGAGTGCCCGATGGCCGAGGGGAACCGCCACCTGCGCTACAAGGAGGCGCTCAACGTCATCGAGGCCGGCTCGCCGGGCACCAAGCACGCCTTCTACTTCGAGTTCCTGGCCAAGGCGGCCGACCGCTTCCAGCCCGAGGCGGCCGAGGCCAAGGAGGGCCTTGTGCCCTGCGCCTCGTGCGGGGCCCCGACCACCGGCGAGGTGTGCGCGTTCTGCCGGCTGGTCGAGCGGGTGGGCGGCACCGACCCGGTGCCCGTCGACCTGGTCCGGCCCGGTCGGCGCCGGGGCGGGCGCCGGGGCCGGCCGGCTGCCGCGCCTCCCGGGAGCGCCCGGTGAGCCGCGACTTCGCCGAGGGCGACCAGGTGCTGCTCATCGACACCAAGAAGCGCCGCTACCTCGTGACCCTGACCGCCGGGGGCGAGTTCCACACCCACGCCGGGGTGGTGGCCCACGACGACCTCATCGGCTCGCCCGAGGGATCGTCGTTCCGCTCGAGCCGGGGCTCGACCATGCTGGCCATCCGGCCCACGCTGGCCGAGTTCGTGCTGAAGATGCCCCGCGGCGCCCAGGTGATCTATCCCAAGGACCTGGGCCCGATCCTGATGCTGGCCGACATCTTCCCGGGGGCCC
>DASXRH010000170.1:0-3824 GCA_036506715.1 Acidimicrobiales bacterium | reverse complement strand
GTCGGTCGGTGCGCCCTTCCCGGCTGTCGCCCCGCCGCGTCCGGGAGCGGTGGCGGGATCGGCGCCGCCACCGGGGCCGTCGGCCGCGGGGTCGGCCGTGACCACCCCGGCGGGGTCGCCGCCGTCGCCGCACGACCGCAGCGCCACCGCCCCGGCCAGCAGCACGATCACCCCGAGGATGGCGGGCACGACCGCGAGCGGGTGGACCAGGCGGTGCTTCGGCAGGCGGCGCGCCGCCGCCGGGGGGTGGGCCTTGCCCGCGCCAGGGCCGGGCCCAGCGGGGGCACCCTTGCCGGCCGTCGGACCGCGCAGGCCGGGCCCGCCGGGGGCACCCTTGCCGGCCGTCGGGCCGCGCAGGCCGTGGGGGTGCGGGTCGGCCTTGGCCGCACCGGCGGCGGCCCCGACCCGCGCGCCCACGCCGGTGCCGGCGGTCCCCTCGCCCACCGCGCCACCCACGCCCGCGCCGGGGAGAGCGGTCGGACCGGCGGTGCCGGCCAGGAACGGCAGCGGAGCGAGCCCGGCCGAGCCCGCGGCCGCGACGGCCAGGGGGAGCCTCCGGCGGTCGTCGCCGGCCAGCAGCGCCGCCCCGAGGGCGACCGCCAGCTCGGGCTGGGCGTCGACCACGACCCGGACGCCGGTGGCGCCGGCCAGGTCGGCCGCCACCTGGGCCAGGCCGGGCGCGGACCCGACCACCACGACGGCGTCGAGGCCGGTCACGGCCAGCCCCGCCCCCGCCACCACCGACGCCAGCAGCCCGACCACGTCCTCGAGGTCGGCGGCGCCCGCCCCCACCATGTCGAACCGGTCGGGCCAGCAGCCGACGACGCTCACGGCGCCCCCGCTCGCGTCGGCCTCCACCACGGCGAGCAGATGCTCGATCTCGGGCCCGTCCTCCCGTACCGACCACGCGGCGGCGGCGACGGCCCGGGGCACGAGCACGGGCCGGGCGAACGTGGCCCGGGCCGCGGCGGCCACGGCGCCGTCGCCGGCCACCGCCACCGCGTCGGCCACGCCGCCGCGCAGGGCCCTCCCGGCCACCGCCGCCAGCATCTCCGCCAACCCCCCGGCGGCGCCGACCAGGTCCGCGGCGGTCGCCGTCGGGGCGGATGGGCCCAGGGGCACGGGCTCGATCCGCGCCCCGCACCGGCGCGCGGCGGCGACCGCCGCCGCGCCCACGTCGATCCCCAGGGAGTCACCCACGCCGCCTCGCCTCCGCGCCCCGCTCGGCCCCGAGCGTACCGGCGCGGGGCGGCGGCCCGGCCGCGGGCCCGGGGGCCTACACGGCCGCCCGCTCGGTTCAGGCAGCGGCCAGGTCCTCGGGGAGGACCTGCTCGGTGATCAGCCGCTCGAAGCGGGCGGGGTCGCCGTCGACCCAGCCCCGGCACAGGCGCAGGCCCTCCGTGTAGCAGTGGCTGTAGGCCCGCCACGTCTCGTCGGTGAGGAACTGCACCGCCTTGTCGGCCCGGTTGCGGGGTAGCAGGGCCCAGCGCTCGAGGTAGGCCACCACGTCCTCGACCGGCCGGCCGCCGTCGTGGAGGTGGATCGCGGCGTTGGACCGAACCCACGACAGCGCCTCGCCTGCCTCGGCCACCTCGGCGGCCACGTCGGCGTCGTAACGGACGCCGAGCGGGCGCAGGTGCTCGACCACCGCGCCCTCGGGCCGGCGGCCGAGCACCACCTCCGCGCCCAGGTCCGCCAGGCCCTCGGCCACGGTGCACTGGGGGGTGCCGACCAGGAAGATCGTCTCCTCCTGCCAGCGGCGCTGGCGGACGAGGCCGACCTCCTTGCGGGTGTGCTCCGTGTGGTGGCCGGGGTAGGCCTCGTGGGCCACCAGGTGGCCGAGCGTCAGCGACAGCACCGGCAGGTCGATGTTGACGGCCACCCGGCTGCGCAGGCCGCCCTCGTAGTAGTTGAAGCCCGACCACGGCTTGTCGGTCTCGAAGATCCACTGGACGTGCTCGCCCTCGGGCAGGCCGAACAGCGCCCCGGTGCGCTCCCGCAGGTCGTCGGCCAGCGACCGGATGGCGGGTTCGAGCCGGTCGGGCGGCACGGCGTGGGCCTCCCGCCAGGCGATGTAGCGGTCGCGCAGCGGGCCGTCGCCGGGCAGCGCGGCGTCGAGGCGGCGGTGCGCGGCGGCGAACTCGTCGTCGTCGACGAGGGCGGGCCGGGCCCCGTAGCACTGCTCGACCTCGTCGAGATAGCCGACGGGCGCTCCGGCCAGCTTCGTGGCGCTGGTGTGGAGGCCGAGCACCTGGGCCCGGATCCACCGCCGCCTGGACGCGTCGACCGCGTCCGCCCCGTCGCCGGCGTCGAGGTCGGCCATGAGCCGGCCGGCATCGGCTCGCAGCTCGGCCGGCGACCGGAGCGCCTCGGCCTCGACCCGGGCCGCCGTTTCGGGCGGGCCGTAGTAGGCGTCGACGAACCCGTCGACGTGGCGCCCGAGCCGCAACCCCAGCTCGATGTAACGGCCGACGACGTCGCTCACCCGGCGCTCAGCCCAGCTCGTTGCGCAGGAAGGTGACGGTCTCGGACCAGCAGGCCCGCGAGGCCTCGGCGTCGTGGACCTCGGGCCGGGTGTCGTTGAAGAACGCGTGGTCCGCGCCGGGCACCACGTGGAGGTTCGCCTCCTTGCCCAGCGCATCGAGGGTCTGCTGGAACTCGGCCACCTTGCCGGGGTCGAAGGAGCCGTCGTTCTCGGCGTAGTGGCCGAGCACCTTGGCGTCGAGCGCCGACCAGTCGGGCGCGGCGTCGGGCCACGGGATCAGCCCGTACCAGGGCACGACCGCCTTGACCTTGTCGGGCCGGCGGGTGGCCAGCACCAGGGCCAGGCCGCCGCCCATGCAGAAGCCGGTCACCCCCACCCGGTCGGACCCGGCCACCTCGGCCACCTTGTCGACGGCTCCCGACATGTCCTTCGCGGCCTGGTCGATGTTCATCGTCATCATCAGCTTGCCGGCCTCGTCGGGCTCGGTGGTGGCCTCGCCGTGGTACAGGTCGGGCGCCAGCGCCACGAACCCCTCGTCGGCGAACCGGTCGACCACGTCGGTGATGTGGGGCACGAGGCCCCACCACTCCTGGATCACCACCAGAGGGATGCCGGTCCCCCCGGCGGGCACCCCCAGGTAGCCGCGGGCCGTACGGCCGTTGCTCGGGAACTCGACCATCTCACCCATGGGCCGGACGCTAACGCGCCGCACGGCGACGGTCCGGCCCGGCGCGGGTCCCGTCAGCGCAGCAGCTCGGGCGGGACGGGGCAGGCGATGCGCCGGGGCTCGACGACCCGCTCGGCCTCGCTGACGGCCAGCACCTCCAGCTCGGGCGGCGACCGCCGGACCAGGGCCTCGAACAGCGGCCGGGGCAGGCGGCGGCCGACGTCGACCACCAGCCACACGGCCACGCCGGCATCTTTGGCCGCGGCGATCTCGTCGCCGGCGCCCGCGGGGGCCAGGAACCGGTCGGGCCCGGCCGCGCCCGCTTCGACCAGCAGGATGCGGGGCTCGTCCCGGTCGACGTGCAGGGCCCCCGGGTCGTGGGCCACCACCAGGTCGTCGCGCCAGCCGCACAGGTCCTCGCCCAGCTCCGAGCCGCCGGCCACGTCGGGCAGGATGGCCACCACAGCCCCGTCGGGTAGGTCGAGGTTGAGGCTGGTGGCCGCGGGCACGCCCTCGAGGTCGCGCCGCACCGCGTGCGACTCGGCCCGCACGTCGGCGGCGTCGAGCAGCCGGGCGAACGACCACCACAGGGCCCCGGCCGACGGGTGGCGCTCGAGCAGGCGCCGGCACGCGGTGACCAGCCCGAGCGGGTCGCCGGCGAAGGCGCCCAGC
>DASXRH010000169.1:0-2845 GCA_036506715.1 Acidimicrobiales bacterium | reverse complement strand
CCCCGCTGGACCGGTCGCGTGACCGCCGTCCTTGCTGAGTCGCGGCCAACCAACCGGTGACCAGCGCCGACCTCCAAAGCATCGCCAGGTCCGACGCCGTGACGCAACCGATCGACGGATACGGGGGCTCGACCGTGGAAGTGCAGGCGTCCCATAACGCGCGGCCGAGCCCGCTCGCCCTGCATCCCCGAGGTGCCTGCTTGAGACTCGGGATGAGCGCAGCGGCTCGTCCATCAGATGACGCTCTGTCCACATTCACTTCCTTTTGGCCGCCGATTGCTTGAAGCGATGGACAGGCGTGCTGCGCGATCCGCCAGGATGACGACAGAGTTCGGACGATCGTTGACGGCGCCCTCGGCGGCGACGCTGAGGACTGGTTGAGGACTGAGGTGGTCTGATGAGCACGACGGACGAGCCGGCGGCGCACGAAGGCGCAGGTCAGCGGCCACGCCGGATCGTGCACATCGTCCCCCACACCCACTGGGACCGCGAGTGGTACTCGTCGTTCCAGACGTTCCGGCTGCGCCTGGTCGACCTGCTCGACGACCTGCTGCCCCGCATGGAGGCCGACCCCGCCTACGCCCGCTTCCTGCTCGACGGCCAGCTGGCCGTGGTCGAGGACTACCTGGCCGTGCGACCCGACGCCGAGGACCGGTTGCGGCGGCTGGTGGGCAGCGGGCGGATCGCGGTGGGGCCCTGGTACACGCTGCCCGACGAGTTCCTGGTTGGCGGCGAGACCCTGGTCCGCAACCTGCAGCTGGGCATGGCCGTGGGCGACCGGTACGGCGGGGCCATGGCCGTCGGCTACCTGCCCGACATGTTCGGGCACGTGGCCCAGATGCCCCAGATCCTGGCCGGCTTCGGGTTCGAGCACGCGGTCGTCTGGCGGGGCGTGCCGTCGGCCATCGCCCGCAGCGGATTCTGGTGGGAGGCCCCCGACGGCACCACCGTGCGGGCCGAGTACCTGCCCCAGGGCTACGGCAACGGCTCGGCGCTGCCCGACGACGCCAAGGCGTTCGTCGCCGCGGTGGCCGGTTTCGCCGACCTGTGGTCCGACCTCATCACCGGGCCGGTGCTGTGGATGAACGGCACCGACCACCAGATGCCGCAGCCCTGGTTGGGCCGCGTGGTGGCCGAGGCCAACGGCATCCAGGACGACCTCGACATGCGGGTTGTGTCGCTGGCCGAGCACCTCGCCACCGCCCCCACCGACGACCTGCCCAGGTGGGCCGGCGAGCTGCGTTCGGGCGCCCGGGCCAACCTGCTCATGGGGGTGGTGTCCAACAGGGTCGACGTCCGCCAGGCGTCGGCCCGGGCCGAGCGGGCGCTGCTGGCCGGGGCCGAGCCGCTGTCGGCCCTGTTCCTCCCACCCGAGCGGTGGCCGGCCGCGCTGCTGGCCGAGGCCTGGCGCGACGTCGTCCGCAACGCCGCGCACGACTCGGTGTGCGCGTGTTCGATCGACGCGGTGTGCGACGCCGTCCTCCACCGCTACGGCGAGGCCGCCGACATCGGCGCCGGGCTGGCCGACCGGGCCGTCGCCCACCTGGCCGGCCGGGTCGACCACGACGGCCCCGTGGTGGTCAACCCCACGGCCCGGGCCCGGGGCGGGGTGGTCGAGCTGGTGCTGCCCGGCACCGAGGCGCCGCCCGGCACCCAGCGGGTGGCGGCTCGGCCGGCCGAGGCCACGCTGCTGGAGGGCCCGCCGGCCCTGGTGCTGCCGGCCGCCGAGGAGGTCGACTGGATCCGGAGCGTGTCGGCGTTCGCGGTCGAGGACGCCGACGGCACGGTGCTGGTGGCCAACCGGCGCGAAGGCACCGGCCAGCTGGTCACCGCGGCGATCCGGTCGGCGCTGGCCGGGCTGGGCGACCGGGAGTCGCTGCGGCTGACGGTCCGCCAGCCGCCGCAGGTCACGGTGCTGGCCGCCACCCCGCCGGTGCCGGGGTTCGGGTGGAGGGGGTGGTCGCCGGCCGACGCCGACGACGCTCCCACCGTCACCGTCGACGAGCGGGCCGGCGGCGACGGGCCGACGCTGGCCAACGGGCTGGTGAGCGTCACGGTCGACCCGGTCGACGGGACCTTCGCCCTCGACGGCCACGCCGGCCTCGGCCGTCTGGTCGACGGCGGCGACAACGGCGACACCTACAACTGGTGCCCGCCCGACGAGGACACGGTGGTCGACGCCCCCGACGGCGTCGACGTCCGGGTGCTGGAACGGGGACCGGTCCGGGCCCGGGTCCTGGTGGTGGCCAGCTACCGGTGGCCGGCCCGGTGCCAGGGGTTCGCCCGCCGCACCGGCGAGGTGGCCCACGAGGTCCGCACCCTGCTGGAGCTGCGCGCCGGCGAGCGCGCCGTGCGGGTCGACGTCACCGTCGACAACCGCAGCCGCGACCACCGGCTGCGGGCCCACTTCCCGCTGCCCTCCCCCGCGGTCGGGTCGCGGGCCGAGTGCGCCTACGGGTCCGTCGACCGGGGGCTCGAGGCCGAGGGCGGTCCCACCGAGGCGCCGCTGGCCACCTACCCGGCCCAGCGCTTCGTGCAGGCCGGCGGGCTGACCGTGATCCACGACGGGGTGGCCGAGTACGAGCTGGTGGCCGTGGCCGACGGCGCGGCGGGCGAGCTGGCCCTCACCCTGCTGCGGGCCACCGGGATGCTGTCGCAGATCCCGATGGCCACCCGTCCGCTGCCGGCCGGGCCGCTGGTGCCGGTCGAGGGCGCCCAGCTCCAGCGGCGGCTCACCTTGCGCTACGCCGTGGCGGTGGGCGACGACGTCGACCCGTTCGCCCTGGCCGACGAGGTCCTGGTCCCGTTGCGGGTCGAGGCGGCGGGCGGCGACGACCGGGGGCCG
>DASXRH010000168.1:0-1883 GCA_036506715.1 Acidimicrobiales bacterium | reverse complement strand
CGAGCTGACCCGCGAGCGCCCTGCACTCGCCAACCGTGGCGGCCTGGGCGCCCGCGCCGCCGGCCAGACCGCCGCGACCTCGGCCGATGCGCCGGCCCGCCGCACCGCGGCCCGCCGGGTCCTGACGGCCGTGGCCGCCGTCGGCGTGCTCGTCGCCGCCCTGGTGGTGGGCGGCGCCATGGTCACCGGGTCGGGGGGTGACGCCGCCGCCTCCCGGCCCGGTCCGACCGCGCGGCGGAGCGACTGCCCCCCGGTCGCCCCGCCGGCGGTCGATGTCGACGGCGACGGTTGCCCAGAGACCGTCGCCATCGACGGCGCCACGGTCACCGTCGGCCCGGCCCGCTGGACCCTGGGCGACCCCGGCGACCAGGTCGCCGTCGGCGACTGGGACTGCCACGGCGGCGCCTCCCCCGCGCTCCTCCGCCCCGCCACCGGCGACGTCTTCGTGTTCTCGGGGTGGGCCGACGCCGACGTCCCCGTCACGGTCAACGCCAGCCGCCAGGTGGCGGGCGCCGTCGCCATCCGGGCCGGACCGCCCGGTGGCGACGGGTGCGACACCCTGGTCGTCGATCTGGCCACCGGCGGCACCGCCACCGTCGAGGTGGCCCGATGACGGCCGCCGGCCTCCGGGCCACCGCCCGGCTGGCGGCCTGGACGGCCCTGCTGCTGGTGCTGGGCCGGGTGATCCTCGCGCTGGGGCAGGGATCACTGGCGGTGCCGCTCACCTCGCTCGACGACCTGCGTCGCTGGGTCGACGACACGCCGCCGGACGACATGGCCGCGGCCCTCCTCCGACTGGGGGCACTCGCGCTCATCGGCTACCTGCTGGCGGCGACGGCCCTCGTTGTCGTGGCGGCACTGGTCCGGGCCCGCCCACTCTCGGCCGTGGCCGACCGGGTGACACCGGGCGTCCTTCGTCGCCTGGCCACGGGTGGCAGCGGGATCGGGCTGGCGCTGGGGTCCCTCGCCGGCGCGGTCCCCGTCCCCCACGGCCCGGGTGGCCCCGCCCCCGCCACGATGGCCGCAGCCGACGCCCCGGCCGCCGCCACCATGACCCGGGTCCCGATCGACCCCGCGGGCACCCGCCCGCTGGCGGCCGGCATCGCGTCCGACACAGGCGGCCTCCACTCGGCCACGATGATCCGCGACTCGGGTCCTGACCCACCCTCGGCGACGATGACCAGGGCCGACACGTCGCCACCCGCCCTACCGGCGGTCGACAACAGCGCGTGGGTGGTCACGTTCGGCGACTCGTTCTGGTCGATCGCGGCCGATGTCCTCACCGCCCCGGGCGGCCCGCCGCCGACCGAGCGCGACATCAGCCGCTACTGGCGCCGCCTCGTCGACGCCAACCGCGCCGGTCTCGTCGACCCCGGCAACCCGGACCTCCTGGTCCCGGGCCAACGCCTGACCATCCCCCCGCCCTGACGCGGCGCCGGTCAGTCGAGCAGCCAGCGCTCGGTGACGCGGTCGAACCGGGTCTCGCGCTCGCCCACCGTCGCCTGGTCGAGCGCGGCCGCCACCGCCGCGTCCAGAGCGGCCTGACCCTCGGGGATCACGTCGTCGACAACGCCGAGCTTGCGCATGTCGGCCGAGGTCAGGGCCAGGCGCTCGGCCACCTCGGCAGCCCGGGTCGGATCGCGCTCGAGGATGGCGGCGGCACCCTCCGGCGCGATCACCGTGAACACGGCGTGCTCCGCCATGAGCAGCCGGTCGGTGGAGCTGAGCGCCAGCGCGCCCCCGCTGCCGCCCTCGCCGACGCACACCGACACGGTCGGGGTCGGGCAGGCGGCCAGGGCCCGGAAGGTGGCGGCGATCTCGAATGCGATCCCCCCGGCCTCCGACGCCGGCGACGGGTCGGCCCCCGGCGTGTCGACCAGCGT
>DASXRH010000167.1:0-3473 GCA_036506715.1 Acidimicrobiales bacterium | reverse complement strand
GGCCCTGCTCGCCCTCGCGGCCCGGGCGGTGCTGGCGTGACCGATCTGCTGGTCATCGGCCACGGCAGCCGGGACCCGGCGGCGGCCGCCGAGTTCGCCGGCCTGCTCGCGCTGGTCGCCGACCGCCTGCCGGGCACCCGGGTGGCCGGCGGGTTCCTCGAGCTGGCCGAGCCCGGCATCGACGCCGCCGTCGACGACCTGGTGGCAGCTGGCGCCACCGACGTGGTGGCCGTGCCCTACGTGCTGTTCGGGGCCGGGCACCTCAAGGACGACGGCCCCGCCGTGCTCGGCCGGGCCCGGCGCCGCCACCCGCACGTGCGGTTCCGGCTGGCACGGGACCTCGGGACTCACCCCGCGGTGCTGGCGGTGGCCGAGGACCGGGCCCGGGCCGCGGGCGCCGGCCGCACCAACGGACACGACGGCGACCGCACCACCGTCGTGCTGGTCGGCCGGGGGTCGACCGACCCCGACGCCTGCGCCGAGTTCGTGAAGCTCGCCCGCCTGCTGGGCGACGGCCGGGGACTGGGTGAGGTCGAGCCGGCGTTCGCGGCCATGGCCCGGCCGCCCGTCGACCAGGCGCTCGACCGGGCCCGCACGCTGGGGGCGACGCGGCTGGTGGTGGTGCCGCTGTTCCTGTTCTCGGGCGTGCTGGTCGACCGGATCGGCGAGCGGGCCCGGGCCTGGGCGGCCGACCACCCCGCCGTGACCGTCAGCGTGGCCCCGCCGCTCGGCGCCGACGACCGCCTCGCCGACCTGGTGGTCGAGCGGTTCGGCGAGCCCCTCCACGGCGACGTCCGCATGAACTGCGACCTGTGCAGCTACCGGGTGCGACTGCCCGGGTTCGAGGACCGGGTTGGCACCCCCCTGTCGCTGGCGCCCCCCGAGCGGGCTCCCCGGGGCTGGCGGTCCCGCCGGGCCGCCAACCAGGCGGCGGCGGAGGCCGGCGAGCGCCGCGAGCGACCCCGCCGGGGCCTGGGCCGGCGCAGCGGGCTGCCGGCCGCGCCCGACCGCGACGGCCCGGCCGTCGAGGTGGCCGGCCTCCACCACACCTGGCCCGACGGCACCGTGGGCCTGGCCGGGGTCGATCTCACCGTCGCCCCCCGGGAGCGGCTGGCCGTGCTCGGCGCCAACGGGTCGGGCAAGTCGACCCTGGCCCTGCACCTGGTGGGGGCGCTGGGCCGGTCCGACGGGGGCACCGCGGCCGGGACCGTGCGGGTGGCCGGGCTGGCCGTGGCGGGTCCCACGTTGCGGGACGTCCGACGCCGGGTCGGCCTGGTGTTCCAGGACCCCGACGACCAGATCCTGCTGCCGACGGTGGCCGCCGACGTCGGGCTGGCGCCGGCCAACCACGGCGTTCCGGCCGGCGAGGTGGCGGCCCGGGTGGCGGCCGCCCTCGACGTGGTGGGGCTGACCGACGCCGCCGACCGGGCGCCCGAGCACCTCAGCGTGGGCGAGCGCCGCCGGGTGGCGCTGGCCGGCGTGCTGGCCGCCCACCCCGAGGTACTGGTGCTCGACGAGCCCACCGCGAACCTCGACCCGGCGGCCCGCCGCGACCTCATCGAGGTCATCCGGGGCCTCGACCTCACCACCGTGGTGATCACCCACGACCTGCCGCTGGCCCTCGAGTTGTGCCCTCGGTCGGTGGTCCTGGCGCACGGCCGGGTGGCGGCCGACGGCCCCACCGAGGCGCTGTTCGCGAGCCCGTCGCTGCTGGCCGCCCACCGGCTGGAGCTGCCCTACCGCATGGTGGCGCCCGCACCGAGCCGGAGCTAGGAGACCGTCGCCGCCACCCAGGCCAGCGCCTCGTCCACCGTCGCCGCCGTGGGCCCGGCGGGCGCCGGCGGGCGCTCGACCATCACGACGGGGACGGCGGCGGCCCGCGCGGCCGCCAGCTTGGGCGCGGTGACGGCGCCGCCGCTGTTGCGGCTGACCACGGCGTCGACGGCGTGGTCGCGCAGCAGCGCCGCCTCGCTCGCCACCGTGAACGGCGGACGGGCCAGGACCACGGTGGCGCCGGGCAGGACGTCCGCGGGCGGCGGGTCGATCGAGCGGACCACGAACCCGATCCCCGCGCTGGCCGCGGCGGCGAAGAGGGCCAGCTCCTGGCGGCCGACCGTGAGCAGCACCCGGCGGGCCCCGAGCGACTCCAGGCACTCGACCGCCGCCGCCAGGTCGGGCACCGGGTGCCACACGTCGCCCGGCTCCGGCAGCCAGGGCGGGCGGACCAGCCGCAGCCGGGGCAGGCCCACGCGGGCCGCCGCGGCGGCCGCGTGGTAGGGCATCTCGTCGGCGAAGGGGTGGGTGGCGTCCACCACCAGCGAGAATCGGCCCCGCTGCAGCTCGGCCGCCAGCCCGTCGACCCCGCCGAACCCACCGGTGCGCACCGGGCACGGCAGCGGCGCCGGTGACCGCGTGCGCCCGGCCAGCGAGGCCAGCACGTCGATCTCACCGGCCGCCACCAGCCGGCCGGCCAGCTCGGTGGCCTCGGCCGTACCCGCCAGCAGGAGCAGCGATGCCCGGCCCACGTCAGGCCCCGCCGTCCCCCCGCCGCAGCAGGTAGGTGTCGAACATCCAGCCCTTGCGGGCCCGGGCCTCGGCCCGCACCCGCTCGATCTCGGGGCCGACCTCGGCCAGCGGCCCCGACAGCAGGATCTCGTCGGGCGTGCCCAGGTAGGCGCCCCACCAGATGGTCACGCCGGCCGGGTCGACGGTGGTGAAGGCGCACCCGCCGTCGAGCATGACGACCAGGTCGTCCACCCCGTCCGGCCACCCCTCCCGCAGGCGGCGGCCGGTGGTGACGTGCACCGGCCGGCCAACCCCGTGGAGGGCGATGCGGTGCCGGGCGGCGAGGACCTGGATGCTGCTGATGCCGGGGACGACCTCGACGGCGAAGGCCACCGCGCCCCGGGCCGCCACCTGGTCGAGGATGCGCAGCGTGCTGTCGTAGAGCGCCGGATCCCCCCACACGAGGAACGCCCCCGTGCCGCCGTCGGCCAGCTCGTCGGCGATCAGCCGCTCGTAGAGGGCGGCCCGCTGGTCGTGCCACCCGGCCACGTTGGCGCCGTACGACGGGCCGCCCAGGTCGCGGGGCGGGTCGGGGGCGACGACCACCCGGGGGTCGGGCCGGTCGACCCAGCGGTCGAGGACGAGACGGCGCAGCGCCACCAGGTCGGCGGCGTCGGCCCCCTTGTCGAGCACGAAGAAGACGTCGGCCCGGTTGAGCGCCCGGGCGGCCTCGGCGGTGACGTGGTCGGGGTCGCCGGCGCCGATGCCGATGACGAGGACCGTCTTCATCGCCCCGAGTCTGGCCCGTCCGCGACCACCGCGGTGGCGGGATAGGGGGCCAGACCGCCGTGGACCACCCGCCGCACCGCGAACCCGTGGCGGGCCAGCGCCGCGTCGGTGGCCGCCACCGCCATCGCCGTCCGCTCCCGCGACGGATGCTGGGCGAACACGACGAGCGTCCCGCCCGG
>DASXRH010000166.1:0-9663 GCA_036506715.1 Acidimicrobiales bacterium | reverse complement strand
GTTGGCCGGCTGGCGGTGGCCGTGGGGTCGGTTGGCTCGCGCCGGCCCTGGGAGGCGCGGCAGGCGGCCGTGAGGCTTGCTGGCGCACGCCGGGGTCGGACAGGGCCGGCTGGGGGCCGTGGCGACGTGGATCCGCCGGTTGCTGGCGACAGGGTTGGTACTGGCGGTCACCTGGACCGTCCTGGTGGTCCTGGCCGCCCGGCTACCGCCCGGGCTGCTGCGGGATGCGGCCGCCTTCCTCCCCCAGGCGGCCCGGGCCGCCCGCACGCTGGCCCGCGATCCCCGGGTGCCCCGGCGGGCCAGGCTGGCGGCGGTGGTGGCCGGCCTCTGGGTCCTGTCGTCCATCGACCTGGTCCCCGAGTTCCTACCGGTCATCGGGCCGCTCGACGACATCGTGGTGGTTGCGCTGGCGTTGCGGTACGCGGCCCGCCGGGTCCCGCATGACCTGCTGGCCGAGGCGTGCCCGGCGACACCGCGATGCTCGACCGCCTGCTCGGGCGTCGATCGGCCGGGGCGGACGAGCCGGGTCGCCTGGGGTGAGCCGGCGGGCCTACCGTTGCGGCCGTGCCCGACAAGCGCCGAGACTCCAAGCAGCGCCGCGCTGCCCGCAACCAGCAGTACCGCGGCTCACTGGCCGCCCGCCGCGAGAACGCGGCGACCAGCCCCGCGGCGCCGTCGTCCACCAAATCGACCACGTCCGGCCGGGGCGGCTGGCTAGGCGGAGGCCGGTCGGCCGCGGCCACCCCGACCGCCTCGATGCCGCCGCCCGAGGGCGGCCTGATGGGCATGCTCCGCAGCAAGCGGCCGGGCGACCGGGCGGTGCTGGCGGCGCTGGTGCTGGCGATCATCGCCGCCGTGGCAGTGCTGTTCCTGCCGGTGAAGGTCGACGACAAGGGCGATCCGCTGCCCCGCCAGTACGGGGCGGTCACCCAGCTGGCCCGCGAGGAGCTGACCGGCAAGCCGCTGCCCGACAAGACCGAGACGCTGGTGTCGGCCAACGGTCCCCAGATCCTGCTGGTGCTGCTGCTGCCGGTGGCGGTGGCGGGCTTCGCCGTGTGGGCCAACCGTCGACCCGACCGCAGCCGCCTGCTCACGTTCGCCATGATCGTCATGGCCGGAACCGTGCTGCTCGGGCTCGGGTTCTACTTCCTGCCGGCGCTGATCGCCCTGTTCATCGCCGGTTACCAGGTGCGGAGGGCCGACATGCCGGCGCGGATGGCCGAGTCCGCCACCGGTGGCGCGCCCCGGCGGCGGTGGTTCGGCGGCGGGGTCATCGACGTCGACTCGACCGAGGCCGGCGACGCGGACGACACCGCCGGCGAGCCCGCCGAGGCCGCCAGCACCAACGGCGCCGCCCGGTCGCGCCGGTCACGGCGCCGGCAGGCCGAGCCCGCCGACGCCGTGGCCGAGGAGGACACGAACGAGGGCGCCGACGACGCCGACCCGCTGGCCGAGCTGGAAGCCGAGCTCGAGGCCGAGCGCGCCGCCGAGGCCGACGACCGTGCCGCCGAGCCCGACGACGACGACGCCGATCCCGACGGTGGCGGCACCGGCCGCCGCCTGTGACCGCGGCGCGGCCGGTCTCGCCGGGCCGCTCGCCCGGGGGGCGATGACCACACGGCCTGAGCCCCGGCCGCCCGCCGTGGTGCGGGTGCGGGCGCTGGTGACCGGGAGGGTCCAGGGGGTCTGGTACCGCGAGTCGTGCCGCCGCGAGGCCGAGCTGCTGGGCCTCACCGGCTGGGTGCGCAACCGCCCGGACGGCCGGGTCGAGATCGAGGCCGAGGGCCCGCGGCCGGCGGTCGACGAGCTGCTGGCCTGGGCCCGGCAGGGTCCGCCGCTGGCCCGGGTCGAGACACTGGCGCTGGAGGACCTCGCCCCTGTGGGCGCCGGCGCCGGCCGCTTCCGGGTCGGCTGATCGGCTCCGGCCGGCCTGGCGGACCGTCGACCGCCAGCCCGGCGGCAGCCCCACCGCCAGCCCGACGCCGGCCCGGGAATCAGTCGGCGCTGACCTGGCCGCTCAGGGCGGCCGACGCGACCGCTGGGGTGGCCTCGACCTTGGCGGCGGCCTCGCCGCCGGCCTCGCCGGCCGTCACCCCCGACGGCTGGGCCAGCGCGTACACCGTGAACTGGTAGTTGTGCGTCCCCGACGGCGGGCACGGGCCCGACCATCCGGGCCGGCCGAGGTCGTTGGTGGCCTCCACCGCGCCCGCGGGCGGGGTGTCCTCGGCGATGCCGCCGGTGGTCGGCGGCATGCCGGCGATGACCCAGTGGACGAACCCGCCGACGTCGACGTCTCGCACCACCAGGGCGATCTCGGCGGTGCCGGTGGGCACCCCGGTCCACAGCAGCGGCGGCGACCTGTCGGCGCCCCGGCACGTGTAGTCGGCCGGGATCGGTCCGCCGTCCACGAAGGCCGAGCTGGTCAGCTGCAGCGGCGCGGTCGGCCCCGCCGAGGCGGTGGCACCGGACCCGGTGCCGACCGCCGCCCCGCTCCCGGCGCCGCCGGTCCCGCCCGCGCTGTCGGCGGCGGGCGCGGTGGTGGTCGTGGTGGTCTGGTCGGCGCTGGGCTTGCGCAGGGTGCGGCCCTCGTCCTTGCTGCAGGCCGCCGCTCCCGCCGCCGCCAGCGCGCCGGCCACCAGCACCGCCAACACCCGCCGCCCGACGGTCACCGCCGCCCCGGAACGTGCGCGCGCCCCGGCGTCACCCCGCATGGGGCCGAGTGTTGCAGACTGTCGCCAGCCTATGAACCGTCCCCACGACGACCAGGTGCCACCAGCTCACCGATGCGATCGACGTCTGCCTTCGCGGCGCCCCTGCGCGCCCTGCTGGGGTCGGACTCCTCCGGGGTCCGTCAGGGCCTCGTCGCGCTCGTCCTGAACTCGTCGACGAGCCTGGTCGCGGGCGCCTTCCTCGGTGCCATCACCGGCACCCTCGCGCGCTACCCGGGCCTCCTCGTGCTGGTGCCGGCGGCCATCGGCCTGCGGGGGAACATCTTCGGCTCGTTCGGCAACCGGCTGTCGACCGCGATCCACGCCGGTACGTTCCGCTGGTCGCTGCGGCGGGAGGCCCCGCTGGGCCAGAACGTCCTGGCCTCGATGCTGCTCACCATGGGCATCTCGCTGGCGCTGGCGGTGGTGGCCAAGGCGGTGGCGGTCGGCCTCGGCCTCCAGAACTCGATCGACCTCCTGTCGCTGGCCACGGTGTCGATCGTGGGCGGCCTGCTCGGGTCGATCGTGGTGCTGGCCGCGACGCTCGGACTGACGGCGGGGGCCGTGCGCTTCGGATGGGACCTCGACAACGTGACCGCGCCGCTGGTGTCGACGCTGGGCGACGTGCTGACGCTGCCGGCCCTGTACCTGGCCACCTTCCTGCTCGGCATCCACATCGTGACCCCCACGGTGGGCCTCGTGCTGGTGGCGGCATCGCTGGTGTTCCTGGTGGCGGGGTGGCGGTCGTCGTCCGCGGGGCTGCGCCGCATCGTCCACGAATCGGTGCCGGTGCTGCTGGTGGCCGGGTGCGTCAGCGCCGGCGCCGGCGTCACGCTGGAGAAGTCGTTCAGCCAGTTCAACGCCCTGCCCGCGCTGCTGGTGCTGGTGCCTGCCCACCTGTCCAGCTCGGGGGCGCTGGGCGGGATCCTGTCCGGCCGGCTGGCCTCCAAGCTGTTCCTCGGCACGGTGCCCGCCACCAGCAGCCCCAACCGCGAGGCCCGGCGTGACATCAGCCTCGTCCTGCTGCTGGCCGTGCCCGTCTACATCTTCAACGGTGTCGGCGCGGCGCTGGTGGCCCGGTGGCTCGGCCAGGCCAGCCCCGGCCTGATCCAGATGGTGGGCGTGTCGCTGCTGGCCGGGGCGCTCGCCGTGGTGTTCGTGGTGGCCGTGGCCTACTACGGGACGATCGCCGCCTACCGCACCGGCGTCGATCCCGACACCTACGGCATCCCGGTGGTCAGCTCGTCGGTCGACTTCGTGGGGGCGTTCACCCTCATCATCGCCATCTCCCTGCTGGGCGTGTCCTGACGGGGTCAGAGGAACGTGGCCGTCGCCTGGACCAGCGGCGTCCGGGCCTGCTGGGCCCAGCGGGCCAGCACGTCGGGTCCGGCGCCGGCCGGGGCGGCGATGGTCGAGGTCGTGGACCGGAACCGGTGGGTGCAGTCGGCCGTGCCCGTGGCGGCCAGGCCGGGGTCGGTGCAGGCCAGGGCGCCGAAGGTGGCGCCCGCCTCGCCGATGGCCTGGCCGTCGCCGGTGCACTGCATGGTGGCCGGGGTGGCGTCGTCCTCGTAGCGGGCCTGGCGGGCGACCGTGAGGTCTGTGTCGATGGTGACGCCGGTGGCCAGGCCGCCCTGCGTCCCGCTGGTCGTCCACCAGGTGGGCTCGCCCGCGGCGATCGTGTCGGGCTGGCCGTCGACCGCCACGCCGCCGGGCGCCTGCGGGCTGCGGAACGTCATGCCCGTGGCGGCCTGGCTGAGGTCGAGGTAGGCGGCCACGCCGGGGATGGCGTGGACCCGCAGGTCGATGGTCGTGTCCATGCGCACGTCGTAGAACGCGTGGGTGGCCTGGGTGTTGGGTCCGCTGTTGGCCCCCACGTACCCCCGCAGCGCCCGCACCGGGCCGACCTTGTTGACGACGAACGCGCCCTCGCCGGTGTCGAAGGTGTCCTCGGTGCGGCTGCACTCGCCGGGGATCACCCGGTACTTCATGCGGTCGACCAGGTCGACGCCGGGGCGGTCGCCGAGGGTGAGCGTCACGCCGTCCATCAGCCAGCGCTCCGAGAAGTGGGCCGTGTAGCTGGCGCCGGTGACCGTGCTGTTCTCGGGGTTGGGGCCGCCGGTGCGACGGTAGGTGGTGCGGTAGTCGCCGCTCTGGAGCCCGAACGTGTACGAGACGTAGCTGCGCCCGGCCGACGGGTCGAGCGTGCCGTCGCTGCGGAACAGGTAGACCATGCCCGCCTGGTCGGCGTGGCCTGGCTCGGTCAGGCGGACCTCGACACCGCTGCCCGCCACCGTCCCGGCGGGCGGGGCGAGGCCGGCGTCGACGGCGGAGCCTCCGGCGTCGCGGGCCATGAACACGATCTCGTCGTCGGCGTCGACGGTGGGGTCGGGGTCGGCGCCGACGAACGTGGTCGGGTCGGCGTACACGTTGACCGGGATCCCGATCGACGCCTGCCCGAAGGCGTTGGCCGGCAGGTTGTAGACGCCCGCCATCGTGGTGGTGAGCCGCTCGTCGACCTGGACGGGGATGGGGGTCCAGCCGTCGCTCGACGCCCGGAACGCCACCACCCGGCCGGGTGCCGCGCCTTGGAGGCGGGCCACGTCGGCGCCCCGCACCACCACGGGGTCGGCGGGCCGGTCCAGGGTGCTGCGCACCGGGTCGAGCTCGCACCCGGTGACGGTGGCGGCCAGCGCCGCCGCCACCATGACGCCGGACATGACACGTCCCACCCGCATCCCGACCCTCCCCGTCGATCGGCGGCACCCTAGTGGTCCAGGTCCCTCAGGGTCGGACCCGGGGCGCTCGGCTGCGCGCCTATCGTTGTCGGTGAGCCGCCGATGGACGACAGACCCCGCAATCTCCGGGCCATGCTGGCCGAGGTCAAGGACCTCTCCGAGCTGATGGTCGACCTGGCCTACGCGGCGCTGTACTTCGGCGATCCCGACATGGCCGAGGAGGTCGGCGAGCTCGAGGAGCGCATGGACGACCTCGTCCACGACATGCGCTCGGTGTGCGTGATGGCCGCCCGCAACCCGCGCGAGGCCGATGCCATGGCCTCGGTGCTCCAGGTCATCTCGGCCATCGAGCGCATCGCCAACTCGGCGGTCGACATCGCCCGCATCGTGACCCACCGCCTCGGCATCCCCCGCGAGCTGGTCGCCGACCTGTCGCAGGCCGAGGAGGTGTCGCACCGGGTGCGGGTGCGGGACGGCTCGCACCTGGCCCGCCGGCCGCTGGCCGACCTCGAGCTGCCGGTGCAGACCGGCATGCGCATCGTGGCCATCCGGCGGGACCGCGAGTGGATCACCGACGTCGAGGGCGAGGAGATCCTGATGCCCGGCGACGTCCTGTTCCTGAGGGGCTCGCCGGCCGGCATCCCCCGCCTGCGGGAGCTGGCGGCGGCGCCCGAGTGGGAGCCGCCCACCCCGCCCGAGGACGGCACCCTGACCGACCTCGACCGGGCCGTCGACGTGCTGGTCGAGATGAAGAACGTGTCCGAGACGGCAGTGGGGCTGGCCTACTCGGCGCTGGTGCTGCGGGACCTCGGCCTGGCTGCCGAGGTCCGCCACCTCGAGGACCGGCTCGACGAGATGAAGGACCGCCTCGAGCTGTGGGTGCTACGGGCCGCGTCGAACGACATCGACCCGTCGCCGCTGCGGGGCCTGCTCCACCTGTCGCAGGCCGCCGAGGACCTGGGCGACTCGGCTCAGCAGATGGTGTGGTTGATCGAGCGGCACGAGGAGGTGCACCCCATCATCAAGATCGCCCTGGGCGAGAGCGACGAGGTGGTGGTGCGGGTGCCGGTCGCCGCCGGCTCACCGGCCGACGACGCCACGCTGCAGGAGCTGCAGCTCGACGTCGACCCCGGGTTCCACGTGCTGGCCGTGCGCCGGGGCGGGCGCTACGTCTACCGGCCCCGGGGCCACGTGGTGCTCCACGCCGGCGACGAGCTGATCGCCAGCGGCCCCGACGAGGGCCACCCCCTCCTCGCCGCCCGGCTCGGCTGGCGGCTGGAGGAGGACGAGGACACCGGCCAGGAGCGCCTCGAGCCCTTGGCCGGCGTGCCAGGCCGCTAGCACCCGAGCCGGCCTCCGGGGCCGCAAGCCGAGCGCGCCGGCAACCGCTGCCGGCACCTGGGCGGCAACTGGACCCGTACCCGGCGCCGGGCCGCTGGGGGCGGGCCGACGCCGAGGCCGGCCGGCGCGCCTTGCCAGCGTCGGGGTGGCGGCTGGAGTCGTGCCCGGCACTGGGCCGCGCTGCGGCGCCGGGACCGACGTCGTGGTGCGCCGTCGCGCGTGGCCGGGTAGCTGGGCGCGGCCGCCCTGCCGGCCGGTCCTGCCGAGCTGGCTCCGGGCCGCGGGCGGTCGTCGCCGGGCGCCTGTCGGCGTCAGCGGCCCGGCGTCGTCGGTGGTGGGGTCGGCGGCTGTTTGCGGGGAGCGTCGATGGCTCGGGGTGGGCTGGGGGCCGTGACCGCCGGCTCGGGGGTCGGGGCGGCGGCGTCGCCGTCGTCCGTGCCGTTGCGGCCCCCCAAGAGGTCGGCCACGGCGGTGAGCGAGCCGGCGATGCCGGCCAGCTCGGTGGGCACCACGATCTTGGTGGCCCGGCCGTCGGCCATGGCCTTGAGGGCGTCGAGGTACTTGATCGTGAGCAGGGCCGTGTCGGGGGCGGCGTTGTGGATGGCGCCGTACACCGAGGTGATGGCCTCGGCCTCGCCCTCGGCCACCGTCTCCTGGCGGTAGCGCTCGGCCTCGGCCACCCCCTGGATGGCCATGGCCTCGCCCTCGGCCCGCAGGACGCGCTGCTGCTTGTCGCCCTCGGCCCGCAGGATGGCCGACTGCTGCTCGCCCTCGGCCCGGGTGATGGCGGCCTGGCGCTCGCCCTCGGCCGACGTCACCGTCGCCCGCCGGGTGCGCTCGGCCTTCATCTGCTCGTGCATCGAGTGCATGACGTCGGGCGGCGGGTCGATGCGCTGGATCTCCACCCGGCCGACGCGGACGCCCCACTTGTCGGTGGCGTCGTCGAGGATCTCCCGCAGCTCGAGGTTGATCTTGTCGCGGGAGGTGAGGGCCTCGTCGAGCTGCATGTCGCCGACCACGTTGCGCAGGTTGGTCTGCGCCAGCTTGGTCACCGCCATCATGAAGTTGGCGACGTTGTAGACCAGCCGCTGGGGCTCGGTGGGCTCGTAGTAGATGACGGCGTCGACCGACACCACCACGTTGTCGGAGGTGATGACCTCCTGCGGTGGCACGTCGACGACCTGCTCCCGCATGTCCACGGGGCGCAGGGTCTGCATGAAGGGGATGATCAGGCGCAGGCCAGGGTCGACTGTCTCCTTGTACTTGCCCAGCTGCTCGATCAGGCCCTTCTGGTAGGGGCGGACGATCTTGACGCCCCAGGCGATGTACACGAACAGGATGATCGCCACGAAGACCAGGAGGACGACGAAGGTCACAGGGACACTCCTTGGGGTGCGGGGTCAGGTGGGGGCATCAGCAGCGCCGTCGCCGGGGGTGGGTGGCTGGGGCCCGGCCGTGCCGGGGGGTGGCGCGGCAGCGGCATCGGCGCCGGCGCCGGGGGTGTCGCCGGGCGCCAGGGGCGCCTCGGGCTCCAGGGTGTCGTCTGGCAGCGTCGTGCCGTCGGGCACCCGGGTCTCGTCGGGCACGAGGGTGGCGGTCGCCGCCGGCGCGCCCGGTGTCAGCTGGTCGACCGGGGTGACGATCACCCGGGTGCCCTGGACGTCGGCCACCCGGACGAGCGTGCCCGGCTCGATGGGGGCGCCGTCGGCCGACTGGGCCCGCCACTGCTCGCGATCGACCCGGACCATGCCCACCTCGTCGCCGGCCGGGATCGCGCTGAGCACCGTCGCCTGCCTGCCCAGCAGGCGCCGGGATCCGACGCCGTGGTCGACGGCGTTGCGGTCGAGCCGGCGCGACAGCGGGCGCAGCGCGGCCAGCGTCGCCACCGACACGCCGACGAACACGAGCCACTCGACCGATACGGGGACGTTGGCGAACGCCAACAGCGCGGCCACGAAGGCGCCCAGCGCGAACGGGGCGAGGAAGAACGACCCCGGCGTGGTCATCTCACCGATCGCGAACACGGCCGCGGCCGCCAGCCAGAGCCAGCTCCACTGTTCGGGCGAGTCCATCGGGTGTGCCGCCTCGGTGCACCATGCGGCCATTTGCGGCCGTCCTTGCCCAAATCTACAGCGGCCACACGGGGGGTATGCCTCGGGACCGGTAGCGTGGCCGCCGATGGCCGCATCCCCTCTCTGCCTGCTGACCGTCCACGCCCACCCCGACGACGAGGCGTCCAAGGGCGCCGGGACGGTGGCCCGTTACCACGCCGAGGGCGTTCGCACCGTGCTGGTGACATGCACCGGCGGCGAGGCCGGCGACATCCTCAACCCGGCGATGGACAGGCCCGAGATCACGGCCGACCTGCCGGCCGTGCGGCTGCGCGAGCTCGACCGGGCAGCCGAGATCATCGGCTACGACGAGGTGGTGCTGCTCGGCTACCGCGACTCGGGCATGCCCGACACGCCGCCCAACGCCCACCCCGACGCGTTCGCCAACGCCCCGCTCGACGAGGCGGTGGGCCGCCTGGTGGCGATCATCCGTCGCGAGCGGCCCCAGGTGATCATCACCTACGGCGACGACCAGAGCGGTTACCCCCACCCCGATCACCTGCGGGTCCACGACATCTCGGTCGTCGCCTTCGAGCAGGCCGGCGACCCCGAGGCCCACCCCGAGGCCGGCGACCCCTGGCAACCGCTGAAGCTCTACTACTCGGTGTGGTCGCGCAAGCGGATCAAGGCCTTGCACGACCGGTTCCTGGCCCTCGGGCTCGAGTCACCGTTCAGCGACGAGTGGTTCAAGCGACCCGACCACGGCGAGCGGGTCACGACCTCGATCGACCTCGCCGGGTACACAGACGTGCGGCTCGACGCCCTGCT
>DASXRH010000165.1:0-3260 GCA_036506715.1 Acidimicrobiales bacterium | reverse complement strand
GGTCAGCCGGTCGACGCCCTCGATGACGATGCGGCGGTCGGGCTTGAAGCCGATGCGGGCCCCCATGCGCTGGAGGAACAGGGCCAGCTCGGTGACCTCGGGTTCGAGGGCGGCGTTGCGGAGGACCGTGCGCCCCTCGGCCAGCACGGCGCTGAGCAGCACGCTCTCGGTGGCGCCGACGCTGGGGTAGGGGAGGGTGATCTGGGCGCCCCGCAACTGGCGTGCCTTGGCGCTGATGCCGTCGGGCGAGACGGTGATCTCGGCCCCCATGGCCTCGAGCGCGGCGATGTGGAAGTCGACGGGGCGTTGGCCTATGCGGTCGCCGCCCACCAGGGGCACGAACGCCTCGTGGTTGCGGGCCAGAAGCGGGCCGAGCAGCAGGATGGGGATGCGGTTGAGGCCGGTGAACTCGAGCGGCACCCGGGGGTCGGGGGCGTCGACCGGCTCGATGGCGATGCGGTCGCCCTCGACGGCTACGCCCACACCCAGCGAGGTGAGGATGCTGGCGGTGATGCCCACGTCGCCCACGTCGGGGGTGTTGGTGATCTCGCTCGGCCGGGTGCCCAGCATGGCGGCGACCATGTGCTTGGTCACCGCGTTCTTCGAGCCACTGACCTGCACTTCGCCCACCAGGGGGCCGTTGGGGCGGATGTGCCAGGCCTCGGCGAAGGGCTCGTCCATGGGAGGCGAGCGTAGTGGGGGCGACCCGGGGCCCCGACCGATGGAGGGCGGCGCCGTGGTGACGGCGCCCCCACGCATGGCGCTCACCTGGGCATTGATGCGAACGAGGAGTGGCCGAGTGTGACACTCGACCACTCCTCGTATCGGGAATCGCGGTCAGCGTGACCCACGTCGTACCCAGCGTCGTGAGCCGTCCTTGCGCCGGGATCGCGGGGCGACCCGGTGGCGCAGCTCGTGGTGCCGGTCTTCGACGAGGCGCTGCAGGGTGATCTCGTGGTGCAACATGACAAGTCCTTGTCTGGTCGGGTGGCGCCCGGGGGCGGCCATGACAGGGAGAGCTGCGGCGTCTCCGTGATGGACGCCGGACCGGGTGCGCCTGGCGGCGGCGGTCAGGACCAGGCGGGCGGCGGTGTCAGCGCTGCCCGCCCACGCCGCACGAGGGGAGGGCCGGGCGACGGGTCACGGAGCTGAGCTCTCGGAACGCGATCATCGTGATGGGCACCTCCTCGTGGTCGTGCTGGTCGTGGACAGCGATCAGGATGGCGCGGCCCGGCGCTGCGGGGCCAACGAATTAACGGCCGCCGCCCGTCACGCGGTGGCGGCCCGGAAGGCCGTCACCACCGCCGCCAGCCGGTCGGCGGCGTCCGCGGGGTCGCGCACCCAGCCCCGCAGGCCGGTCTGCAGGGTGGTCACGCCGGCGTCCGTCCACCGCTGGGCGTCGGCGAAGGTGGCCGCGGGATCGCCCACCCCGTCGGCGCCCCGCACCACCGGGATGGTGTGGTGCACGGTCAGCGCCGCGGGGTCACGCCCGGCCTCGTCCAGCGCCCGGCGCAGGTCGGCCACCCCGGCGGCGATGTCGTCGGGGGTGGCGGTCATGATCGGGTGCCAACCGTCGCCCAGCGTCACGATGCGCCGCCGGTTGCGGGCGGTGAGCGTGCCCGAGAACGACACCGGCACCCCGCCCGGGCGGGTCGGCCGGGGCGAGCAGTAGGTGTCGACGAAGCGCACGGTCTCGCCGGCGTAGGCGGCCGGCATGGTGGTCCACAGCGCCCGGCAGGCGCCGATCGTCTCGTCGAGCAGGCGGCCCCGGGCCGCGAAGTCGAGGCCGACGGCGGCGAACTCGGCCTCCTGCCAGCCGGTGCCGACGCCCAGCGACAGGCGCCCGCCCGACACGACGTCGAGGGTGGCCGCCTGCTTGGCCAGCACGGCGGCCGGCCGCAGGGGGGCGACCAGGATCGACGTGTGCAGCCCGACCCGGGCGGTGGCGCCGCCCACCGCCGCCAGCACGACCAGGGGCTCGAGCCAGGGGCCGTCGGGCGGGGTGGGGAAGCGTCCCCACGGGTAGAGCGTGACGTCGGGCCCCATGACCACGTGGTCCGACACCGTGACCTCGTCGACGCCGGCGTCCTCGCAGATCCGGGCCATCTCGACGACCCGGTGGAGATCCTCGCCGAGGAACGTCCCGAATGTGGGCAGGTTGACCGACAACCGCACGCTCGCCATGACCGGCGAGTCTGTCGTGCCGCCGGCCAGGGCGCGGTATCGCCCTCCACACCGCCGTGAGCGGCGCGCAATGGGAGGCAGCTCGACTACGCTGCGAGGTCCTACGGGGATGGCACCACAGCAGGGGAAGACCATGAGCATCTACGACTCCATCGGCGGCGCCGACGCAGTGTCGGCGGCCGTCGAGGACTTCTACGGCCGCGTCCTGGCGGATCCGTCGTTGGCGCCGTATTTCGTCGACACCGACATGGCCCACCTCAAGGCCCACCAGCGGGCGTTCATCGCCGCCGCGCTGGGCGGGCCCGAGGTCTACGAGGGCAAGTCGATGGCCGACGCCCACGCCGGACGGGACATCACGCCCGAGGCCTTCGGGTCGGTGGTCGCCCACCTCGTGGCCACCCTCCAGTCGCTCGGGGTCGACGACGAGACCATCGGCGCCATCGGCGGGGCGCTCGCCCCGCTCGAGCCCGAGATCGTCACCGTCGGGGCGGCCTGAGCAGCACGTTCGCGCCCCCATGTCCCGCCGCCGGCCCTAGCGTCGGGCACGTGGACGACCCCACGATGCGCCGCCGCCTGGCCGAGGCCCGGGTCGGGCACCTGGCCACGGTCACGGCCACCGGCGGCCCCCACGTCGTGCCGTGCTGCTTCGCGCTGGCCGGCGACACGATCCTCTCCGCCGTCGACACCAAGCCGAAGTCCACGTTCGACCTGCGGCGGCTGGCCAACCTCCGG
Source organism: Acidimicrobiales bacterium (assembly GCA_036506715.1). GTDB lineage: Bacteria > Actinomycetota > Acidimicrobiia > Acidimicrobiales > VFJN01 > ZC4RG19. Next base: position 344 of record DASXRH010000165.1, on the reverse strand, counting down.
GTCCACCCGCGGGCGTCGTTGCTGGTCGACCACTACGACGAGGACTGGTCGACCCTGTGGTGGGTGCGGGCCGACGGCACCGGCCGGGTGCTCGAGTCGGGGCCGGAGCGCGAGCGGGCCCTCGACGTCCTCGCCGTCAAGTACGTGCAGTACGCACACGAGCGGCCGCCCGGCGCGGTGGTCGCCGTCGAGGTGACGGGCTGGCGCTCCTGGCCCTGACCGCCGGCACCGTCACTCGCCCAGCGCGGCCAGCGTGGGCACCACCGGGGCGACCACCGACTCGATCCACTCGTCGGCCCGACCGGTCGGCGGCATGACCATGACCTCGTCGATGCCCATGGCGG
>DASXRH010000164.1:0-6443 GCA_036506715.1 Acidimicrobiales bacterium | reverse complement strand
CGTGGTCGTCAACAACGCGATGTCCAACATGGGCGGCCTGATGTTGGGCATCGACGAGGGCGCGGTGGCCGGCACGCCCTTCGCCGCGTGGGGCCCCGAGGAGTGGATCCAGGTCGGGGTCGAGAGCCAGAACTGGACGCTGAGCCAGTTCATGCACGGCGAGCAGGGGGCGCTGCTGTGCACGGCCAAGATCGTCGAGACGGTGCCGTGGATCGACGCCAAGTACTACGCGTCGACCCAGGTCATGGACGAGGCCCGCCACGTCGAGGTCTTCGCCAAGTACCTCGACACCAAGCTCTCGGGCCACTACCCGATCAACGCCCACCTCAAGCTGCTGCTCGACGACATCGTCAACGACAGCCGCTGGGACATGACCTATCTCGGCATGCAGATCATGGTCGAGGGTCTGGCCCTGGCCGCCTTCGGCTTCATCCACCAGCTCACCACCGAGCCCCTGCTGAAGCAGCTGCTGCGCTACGTCATGTCCGACGAGGCCCGCCACGTCGCCTTCGGGGTGCTGTCGCTGAAGGAGTACTACGCAGAGCTGACCGACGCCGAGATGGCCGAGCGTCAGGAGTTCGCGTTCGAGGCGGCGGTGCGCATGCGGGACCGCTTCCTCCAGCAGGAGGTGTGGGACCGCATGGGGCTCGACACCAGGACCGTGCTGCCGCTGGTGATGGCCGCCCCCCAGCGCCAGATCTTCCAGTCGATGCTGTTCTCGAAGATCGTGCCCAACTGCAAGAAGCTGGGCCTGCTCGACGCCAACGGGGGTTGGCTGCGCACCAGGTTCACCGAGCTGGGCGTCATCGGCTTCGAGGACAACCCCGACACCGGCGAGGAGTACGACATGTTCCAGCTGGCCCAGGGCGAGGTCGCCGCCGGCTGACGCGATCGCGTTCCGCCGGGCCCGTCCGCCGCCGAGCGCCTACGCTCGGCGGCGGTGGACGGCATCCATGACATGGGGGGCATGCACGGCTTCGGCGCCGTCGTGGCCCAGCCCGGCGAGCCCGTCTTCCACGAGCCGTGGGAGGGCCGGGTGGTGGGGCTCATGGTCGCCGCCGGCGCCGCCGGCCTGATCCCGGGGTCGTTGCGCCCCCGCATCGAGTCCATGGACCCGGCCGCCTACCTGGCCGCCAGCTACTACGGTCGGTGGGCTCACGCCCTGGAGGCCGGCCTGGTCGCCACGGGCACGCTCACCGTCGACGAGATCGACACGCGGGTCGCCGGCGGCGACCCGGTGCCCACCCGGTCGTCGGCCACCAGCCCCGCGCTGGTGGCCGCGATCGGTGGTTTCCTCGACGCCCCCGGCGCCACCTCGGGGGTGCCGGTGGCCGCCGCCTTCGCCGTCGGCGACCGGGTCACCGTGCGGCGCATGGCCCCCGAGGGGCACCATCGCTGCCCCCGCTACGTCCGGGGCGTCGCCGGCACGGTCACCCGGGTGGCGGGCGGATGGCCCCACCCCGGCGAGCACGAGCCCGAGGCGATCTACACCGTCCGCTTCGCGATGGCCGACCTGTGGGGCGCGGATGCCGAGCCCGGCTCGCTGGCGCTCGACCTGTGGGAACGCTACCTGGCATGACGGCCGGGGGCGGCCACCACCCGGCCGAGCCGACCGAGGTCGAGCGACGGGTGGCGGCCATCGAGTCGCTGCTGGTGGAGAAGGGCCTGATCACCAGCGACATGGTCGACGCGGTGGTCGAGACCTACGAGCACGACGTGGGCCCGCTCAACGGGGCCCGGGTCGTGGCCCGGGCCTGGGTCGACGACGCCTACCGGGCCCGGCTGCTCGCCGACGGCACCGCGGCCGTCGGCGAGCTGGGCTTCGGCGGCGCCGAGGGCGAGCACCTCGCGGTGCTCGAGAACACGCCGGCGGTCCACAACGTGGTCGTGTGCACCCTGTGCTCGTGCTACCCCTGGCCGGTGCTGGGGCTGCCGCCCCGCTGGTACAAGAGCTTCGCCTACCGGTCCCGCATGGTGCGCGAGCCCCGGGCGGTGCTGGCCGAGCTCGGCACCGTCCTGCCCGGCGACGTCGAGGTGGCGGTGTGGGATTCCAGCGCCGAGGTCCGCTACCTGGTGTTGCCGCTGCGGCCGGCGGGCAGCGAGGGCCTGGCCGAGGACGAGCTGGTGCCGCTGGTGACCCGCGACCACATGATCGGCGTGGCGCGGTGACGGGCACCGCCGCCGGCCCGCCGCTCGACCGGCTGCTGGCCGAGGACGCGGTGACGGCCGACCAGTGGACCCTCGCGGAAGTCATCGTGGCGTCTCGCCGGCCAGATTCGCCGCTGGACGTCGTCCTCGTCGTCGCCGCAGCCGCTGGCGGCGCCTTCCTCCTGCGTCCTCGCCAGCGCCAAATCTGGCTCGGCGATACATCCACGTGACTTCCGCGAGCGCCCACTAGCCACCCTGCGTGTGCACGCCAGCGAGATCTGTAGCACGCTGGGGCGATGTCCTGGTGGTGTCCCGGTCGTGGGATGCTGAGCGGCGTGGACAGCGGCTCCCTCGGCTGATCCTGACCATGAGCACCCGGCGGACCCCACGCATCGCCCTCGCCACGTACGCCGACCTCCCCGAGGGGCCGGGCGGCGACGCCCTGCTCGCCAAGGCACTGGAGGAGCGCGAGTGCCGCCCCGAGTGGGTGGTGTGGAACGACCCCGAGGTCGACTGGGGCGGCTACGACCTGGTCGTCCTCCGCTCGACCTGGGACTACCCCGACCACCTCGACGCCTTCCGTCAGTGGGTGCGCAGCGCCGGCGTGGTGACGCGGCTGGTCAACCCGCCCAACCTGGTGCTGGGCAACCTCCACAAGGGCTACCTGGCCGACCTGGGGGACCTCGCCGTGCCCACGGTGGTCGTGCCGGCGGGCATGACCGTCGACCTCGCCCGGCTGCGGTGGGATGCGGTGGTGGTCAAGCCGGCCGCCGGGGTGGGTGGCTTCGGCGCCGTGCGCCAGGCCACCCAGGCCGACCTCGACGGGCTGACCCTGGCCGAGGGCGGCGGCACCGACGCGGTGGTCCAGCCGTACATGCGGAGCGTCGAGCACTCGGGCGAGACCTCCGTGGTGTGTATCGGCGGCGAGCCCACCCACGCGGTCCGCAAGCTGCCGGCCGCGGGCGAGTTCCGCACCCACGAGCACTGGGGCGGCCGGGCCGAGGTGATCGAGCCGACCCACGATGCGCTGGCCCGGACCCGGGCGGTGTTGGCCACGCTGCGGTCCGTGCCCGCCTACGCCCGGGTCGACCTGCTCGACGGCGACGACGGCCCCAAGGTGGCCGAGGTCGAGCTGGTCGAGCCCTACCTGTGGTTCGAGGTGGAACCCGAGGCGGCCGACCGGCTGGCCGGGCTGCTCGTCGCCCGCGTGGCCCGGCATTCCTGAGGCTGCGCCCTGGCGCAGCCGTGGCCCGAGCGGCCCGGTGCCGAAGGCGCCGAGAGCGGGAAGCACTGTGACCGCTCGGCCCGGTGCGCGTGCGCATCCGGCGACGGGACCTGATACCGGGGAAGACCTCCGGGGTCCCCGGGCGGCGCTGGTACCCTGCGCCCGATGTCGCACCCCTCCGATCCCCGCCTGCTCGTGCTGCACGGGCTGCGGTTGAAGGGGGTGGCCGGACCGGACGCGCTGGCCGAGGCCACGGGCCTGCCCGCCGCCGAGGTGGGCGACCGGCTGGCCGAGCTGGCGACCGCGGGGCTGGTCGTCGAGCGCACCGGTGCCCTCACCGGGTGGTCGCTCACGCCCGCCGGCCGGGCCGAGCACGCCCGCCTGGTGGGCCGCGAGGTCGACGCCGCCCGGGCCCGCACCACCATCTCCGGCGCCTACCAGCGGTTCCGGGCGCTCAACGCCGGCGTGCTCGACGCCTGCAGCCGGTGGCAGGTGCGCGACGTGGCCGGCCGGACGGTCCTCAACGACCACGCCGACCCCGGCTACGACGCCACGGTGGTGGCCGATCTGGCCGACCTCGAGGCCCGGGCCCACCCGCTCTGCGACGACCTGGCCGCCACGCTCGACCGCTACGCCCCCTACGGCCCCCGGCTCCACCGGGCCGTCGAGCGGGTGGAGGCGGGCGACGGCGACTGGTTCACGAAGCCGGTGATGCCCAGCTTCCACACCGTCTGGTTCGAGCTGCACGAAGACCTGCTGACCACCCTGGGCCTCGACCGCGGCGCCGAGGCCGAGGCCCCCACCGAGTCCACCACCACGGGAGCGTCGTAGATGGGCATCGCTCGCTTCGGCAAGGTCCTCACCGCCATGGTCACCCCGTTCCACGACGACGGCGGCCTCGACCTCGACGGCGCGGCGGCGCTGGCCCGATGGCTGGTGGCCCAGGGCAACGACGGGCTCGTGGTGGCCGGCACCACCGGCGAGGCCCCCACGCTCTCCGACGACGAGAAGGTCGAGCTGTGGCGGGCCGTGCGCGCCGCCGTCGACGTCCCCCTGCTGGCCGGCACCGGCAGCAACGACACCCGCCACACCATCGGGCTGTCGCAACGGGCCGTCGAGACCGGCATCGACGGCCTGCTGATCGTGTCGCCGTACTACAACCGGCCGCCCCAGGCCGGCATCGAGGCCCACTTCCGGGCCGTGGCCGCCGCCGTGCCCCTGCCCATCGTCATGTACGACGTGCCCACCCGCACCGGGCGGGCGATGACCGTCGACACCGTCGTCCGCCTGGCCACCGACGTGCCCACCATCGCGGGCCTCAAGGACGCCCGGGGCAACCCGGGCGAGGCGGCGCAGATCGTGGCGCGGGCCCCCGACGACTTCGACGTCTACTCGGGCGACGACGGCCTCACGCTGCCGCTGCTGGCGGTGGGCGCCGTGGGCGTGGTCGGCGTGGCCACGCACTGGACCGCCGGCCTCCACGCCGACATGATCGCCGCCCACGGCAAGGGCGACGTCGACACCGCCCGCGAGATCAACGCCCGCCTCACCCCGTCGTTCGCGATCGAGACCGGGCCCACCTGGGTGCACACCAGCGCGGCCAAGGCGGCCCTTGCGGCGCTCGGCCTACCGGCGGGCCCGTGCCGGCTGCCGCTGCCACCGCTCGACGACGCGGTGCGGGCCGCGGTCGGGCGGGTGCTCGCCGAATTGAACCTGACCGACGGCGGTGGCGAGGGTGCAGGCCACCGTGGCTGAACCGGTCCGGATCACGTTCCTCGGCGGGCTGGGCGAGATCGGGCGCAACTGCGCCTGCGTCGAGGTCGGCGGGCGCATCCTGCTGCTCGACGTCGGCCTCATGTTCCCCGAGCTCGAGATGCTCGGGGTCGACCTGGTGCTGCCCGACTTCACCTACCTGCGCGACAACGTCGACCGGGTCGACGGGGCCATCATCACCCACGGCCACGAGGACCACATGGGGGGCCTCAGCTACCTGCTGCGGGAGATGTCGTTCCCCATCTACGGCTCGGCGCTGACGCTGGGGCTGGCCCGCAACCGCATCGAGGAGGCCGGTGTCCTCGACCGCACCGAGCTCATCCCCGTCCACGACGGCGAGCGCCGGCGCATCGGGCCGTGCGACATCGAGTTCATCCCCGTGACGCACTCGGTGCCCCAGGGGTTCGCCACCGCCTTCCACACACCGCAGGGCACGATCCTGCACACCGGCGACTTCAAGATCGACCTCACCCCGGTCGACGGGCGGCTCACCGACCTCGGCCGCATCGGGGCTCTGGCGTCGGGCGACGGCATCCGGCTGCTGCTCAGCGACTCGACCAACGCCGACGAGCCCGGCCACGCCCGCAGCGAGTCGTCGGTCGGCAAGGTCCTCTACGACCTGTTCCACGAGCACGAGGGCCGGCGCATCGTCATCGCCTGCTTCGCCAGCCACATCCACCGGGTCCAGCAGATCGTCGATGCCGCCATGGCCTTCGGCCGCCGCGTGGCCACCCTCGGGCTGTCGATGAAGAAGAACGTGCGGCTGGCCCGGGAGATGGGGCTGCTGCACATCCCCGACCACGTCCTCGTCGACATCGACGACGTGCGCGACCTCGAGCCCGGCCGGGTGTGCGTCATCTCCACCGGCAGCCAGGGCGAGCCCATGTCGGCGCTGGCGCTCATGGCCCAGCGCAACAACCGGTGGCTGGAGATCAACGAGGACGACACGGTGATCCTGTCCTCGCACCCGATCCCCGGCAACGAGATGAACGTGTCCAAGGTGATCGACGGGCTGGTCCGGCTCGGCGCCGAGGTCATCTACTCGGGCATCGCCGAAGTCCACGCGTCGGGCCACGCCAAGCAGGAGGAGCTCAAGACCCTGCTGTCGATCGTGCAGCCCGACTGGTTCGTGCCGGTGCACGGCGAGTACCGCCACATGGTGGCCCACGCCAAGCTGGCCCGGTCGATGGGGGTGGTGCCCGCCGGCCAGGTGCTGGTGTGCACCGACGGCGACCAGCTGGTGCTCGACGAGCAGGGCGTGCGGGTCGACGGCCAGGTGCCGGCCGGCTACCTCTAC
>DASXRH010000163.1:0-2967 GCA_036506715.1 Acidimicrobiales bacterium | reverse complement strand
GGCAGGCCCATGGCCAGCACCGAGCCGAAGGCCAGGATGAGGATGATGATGGCGAACGCGATGCCCAGCACCTCGGACGAGGGCTGCTCGAACTCGGCGAACACGAACCCGCCCAGCTCGACGTCGAGGCCGTCGACATTGGGCACGTCCTTGTTGATGGCGTCGCGGATCTCGCCGGCCCGGGTGAAGTCGATGTCGTCGGGCAGCTCGACGTTGGCGTACGCGATCCGGCCGGCGTGGTCGCCCCGGCTGGCGATCTGCTCGTCGCCGCCCTGGTCGTAGGGGCTCTGCACCCGCACCACGTCGGGCATGTCGGCGACCTCGGCGAACAGGTCCTCCATGCGCTGGCGGACCTGGGGGTCGGCGACGCCCTGGTCGGCCCGGAAGACGATGGTGCCGACCTGGCCGGTGCCCTGGCCGCCGAAGTTGTCGTCGAGGATGTCGAAGCCTGTGCGCGACTCGACGTCGGGCAGGTTGAACTCGTCGCGGAAGGCGCTGCCGACAGCCCCCGACACCGCGCCGCCGAGGATGAGGACGGCGATCCACAGTCCGAGGACTGCTCTGCGGTGGTCGTGGCACCAGGCGCCGAGTCGGGAGAACACGAGGATCGCCTCCATTGATCGTGGCTGTAGGGATGTCCATCGTTCGACGGCGCTGCGGCCGGAAACTCATCGGCCGGTAGCCGCCGACCATGTCGAGTCGATGGACGCAGCTACGACCCAGGTGTGACACGGTGCCGGGGACCGGCGCCCCACGACCAGGAGCGATCGATGAAGTACCTGCTCATGATCTACATGAACCCGACCATCTTCGAGGGCCTGTCCGAGGACGAGCAACAGGCGATCATGGACGCGCACGAGGACTTCCAGAAGCCGATCCGCGCCTCGGGCGAGCTGGTCGGGTTCGCGGCGCTGGCCGACCCGTCCGCCAGCGCCACCGTGCGGGTGCGCGAGGGCGTGGCCGCCGTGACCGACGGCCCCTACGTCGAGGCCAAGGAGTTCCTGGCCGGCTACTACGTGGTGTCGTGCGAAACGCCCGAGCGCGCCCACGAGCTGGCGGCCCTGCTGCCTGACGCCGAGCTGACCGCCATCGAGGTGCGCCCGGTGATGGAGTCGAGCGGGATGGAGATGTGATTCCCGACACCGGCGTCGAGGGCCTGCTGCGCGAGCTGGCGCCCCGGGTCCTCGGCGCCCTGGTGCGCCGCCACGGCCGGTTCGACCGGTGCGAGGACGCCGTGCAGGAGGCCCTGCTGGCCGCCTCGGTGCAGTGGCCGGCCGAGGGGGTGCCCGACCGGCCCACGGGCTGGCTGATCACCGTGGCCGGCCGGCGCCTGGTCGACCGGATACGCAGCGAGCAGGCCGACCGGCGCCGGGTGGACACCGTGGCCGCATGGTCCCCGGCCGACGCCGCGCTGGCGCCGGGGGCCGACGAGGGCGGGGGCGGGGCCGACGACACGCTGACGTTGCTGTTCCTGTGCTGCCACCCGGCGCTGTCGCCGGCGTCGCAGGTGGCGCTGACCCTGCGGGCCGTCGGCGGTCTCACCACCGCCGAGATCGCCCGGGCCTTCCTGGTGCCGGAGGCGACGATGGCCCAGCGCATCAGCCGGGCCAAGCAGCGGATCAAGGCCACCGGCGGCCGTTTCGCGGCGCTCCCGGAGGACGAGCGGGCCGAGCGGCTGGCGGCCGTGCTCCACGTCCTCTACCTGATCTTCAACGAGGGCTACGCGGCGAGCTCGGGCCCCGACCTCCAGCGGGCGACCTCACCGCCGAGGCCGTCCGCCTCACCCGGGCCGTGCACCGCCTGCTGCCGGGCGACGGCGAGGTCACCGGCCTGCTGGCCCTCATGCTGCTGACCGACGCCCGTCGGGCCGCCCGCACCCGGCCCGACGGTGCCCTGGTGCCGCTGGCCGACCAGGACCGCAGCCTGTGGGACCGCGACGCCATCGCCGAGGGGGTGGCCCTGATCACCGCCACCCTGCCGGTGGCGCCGCTCGGGCCGTACCAGCTGCAGGCGGCCATCGCCGCCATCCACGACGAGGCGCCCCGCGCCGAGGACACCGACTGGGCCCAGATCCTCGGCGTCTACGACCTGCTGGCCGGCACCGGCGACAACCCCGTGGTCACCCTCAACCACGCGGTGGCGCTGGCCATGGTCCGGGGCCCCGAGGCCGGCCTGGCCATGCTCGACATCGCGGCGGCCGACGACCGGCTGGCCGACCACCACCGGGTCGAGGCCGTCCGGGCCCATCTTCTGGAGATGGCCGGCGATCGTCACGGCGCCCGCGCCGCCTACCGGGCCGCCGCCCGCCGCACCACGAGCCTGCCCGAGCGCCGCTACCTCGACGGCCGGGCCGCCCGCCTCGGCGACGCCGCGCCGAACCCGGACAGCCCCTGACCGCGGGGCGTGCCAGGCTGGCCGGGGCGGGCGTCCCCGACACGAGAGGCAGGTCAACCCGCATGGATTGGAAGCTGGAGCTGGTGCAGGTCCCGGTGAGCGACGTCGATCGGGCCAAGGCGTTCTACACCGACCAGGTGGGCTTCGTGCTCGACCACGATCACCAGGTCAGCGACGACCTGCGGTTCGTCCAGCTGACCCCGCCCGGCTCCGCGTGCTCGATCGCCATCACCACCGGCCTGACCCAGATGGCGCCGGGTTCGGTCGACGGCCTCCAGATCGTGGTGCCCGACGCGGCCGCCGCCCGGGAGGAGCTGGTGGCCCGGGGCGTCGACGCCAGCGAGGTCCAGACCTTCCCGTGGGGGCTGTTCGTCATGTTCCGCGACCCCGACGGCAACGGCTGGGCGTTGCAGCAGCCCGTGGCGCCCGGGGCGGGCTGAGCCACCCCGGGCGCCGGCCTGCGGATCTACCGCTCCTGGCGGTAGATCCGCAGGGTGAGGGGGGCGAAGACGACGACGAACAGGGCGCTCCACAGCAGGACCCAGCCGATCTGGCCGTAGTCGATCTCGCCGT
>DASXRH010000162.1:0-2593 GCA_036506715.1 Acidimicrobiales bacterium | reverse complement strand
GTCGCTGTGCGTCCACTGCAACAAGTGCATGGCCACCATCTACCGGGGCACCCGCTGCGTGCTGGTCGAGGAGACGTGAGCGCAGGTCGCGGTCGGTAAGGTCGGGGCGCTCCCCAACGACGAGGAGGCGCCATGAGTGAGCGGAGCGAGTCATGAGCTCGGTGAGCGACATGCCTGCCGAGCCGCAGATCGCCGACTCGCTGGTCGACCTGATCGGCCGGACCCCGCTGGTCCGCCTGCACCGGGTGACCGCGGGTCTGCGCTGCACCGTGGCCGCCAAGCTGGAGATGCTCAACCCGGGCGGCAGCGTGAAGGACCGCCCGGCGCTGGCCATGATCGAGCAGGCCGAGCGCGAGGGCCTGCTGAAGCCGGGGGGCACGATCGTCGAGCCCACCTCGGGCAACACCGGCGTGGGCCTGGCCATCGTCGCCGCCCAGCGGGGCTACCGCTGCACCTTCGTGGTCACCGACAAGGTGGCGCCCGAGAAGATCCGCCTCCTGGAGGCCTACGGGGCCCAGGTGGTGGTGTGCCCGGTGGCCGTCGAGCCCGACGACCCGCGGTCGTACTACTCGGTCTCGGAGCGCCTGGTGCGGGAGACGCCCGGCGCCTTCTCGCCCAACCAGTACGGCAACGAGTGGAACCCGTGGGCCCACGAGCAGTCGACCGGCCCCGAGATCTGGCGCCAGACGGCGGGGCGCATCACCCACTTCGTGGCCGGCGTGGGCACCGGCGGCACGATCACCGGGGTGGGCCGCTACCTCAAGGCCCAGGGGGCGGGGGTGGAGATCGTCGGGGCCGACCCGGCCGGCTCGGTGTATTCGGGCGGCTCGGGCCGGCCCTACCTGGTCGAGGGCATCGGCGAGGACTTCTGGCCCACCACCTACGACCCCTCCCTGGTCGACCGGGTGGTGCCGGTCAGCGACGAGGACAGCTTCCTCATGGCCCGCCGGGTCACCTGCGAGGAGGGCCTGCTCATCGGGGGCTCGGGGGGCACCGCCGTGGCCGCGGCCCTCGAGGTGGGCCGGGACCTCGGGCCCGACGCGCTGGTGGTGGTGCTCATCCCCGACTCGGGGCGGGGCTACCTGTCCCGGGTGTTCGACGACGAGTGGATGGCCGGGTACGGCTTCCTGCGGGGTGGCGAGCACACGGTCGCGGACATCCTCGAGGCCCGGGGGGCGGAGATCCCGCCGCTGGTCTACGTGCGCCCCGAGGAGACCGTGCAGCGGGCGGTCAACATCATGCGGGGCTACGGGGTTTCCCAGCTGCCGGTGGCCAAGGGGGAGATGCCGCTGGCCGCCGCCGAGATCCTGGGGGCGGTCGACGAGCTGGCCCTCATGGACCGGGCCTTCCACGACGGCGCCGTGCTGGACGAACCGGTCGAGAAGGTGATGGGTGCCCGGCTGCCCACGATCGGCGTGGGCCAGCCCCTGGCACTGGCCGTCGAGCTGCTCGACCAGGCCCCGGCGCTGGTCGTGCTGGCCGGCGGCCGGCCCCGGGCGGTGCTCAGCCGGACAGACGTCCTCCGCCACCTGGCCGAGGCGGCACCGTGATGCGCCCACCGCCGTGTCCGACGTCACCCGGCACACGGGCCAACATGGGGTCCGCATGACGACCACGCCCGACGACCGGGGGTTCGAGACCCGGGCCGTCCACGCCGGCGCCGATCCCGACCCCTTCACCGGGGCCGTGGTCCCGCCGATCAGCCTGTCCACCACGTTCGCCCAGCAGGGCGTGGGTCGCCACGGCGGCTGGGAGTACAGCCGCAGCGGCAACCCGACCCGGGCGGCGCTCGAGATGTGCCTGGCCTCGCTGGAGGGCGCCCGTCACGGCCTGGCCTTCGCCTCCGGCATGGCGGCCGAGGACGCCGTGCTCCGCAGCCTGCCCCGGGGCAGCGGCATCGTGCTGGGCGGCGACGCCTACGGCGGCACCTTCCGCCTGATCGACAAGGTCTACGGGGCCAGCGGCCACCCGTGGACCGCCGCCGACCTGGGTGACCCGGGGCGGCTCGACCGCCTGTGGCCGGCCGGCACCGCGGTGGTGTGGGCCGAGACCCCCACCAACCCGGCCCTGGCCATCGTCGACATCGCCGCGGTGGCCGAGGTGGCCCACGCCCACGGCGCCCGGCTGGTGGTCGACAACACCTTCGCCACGCCCTACCTCCAGCAGCCCCTGGCGCTGGGTGCCGACGTCGTCGTCCACTCGTCGACCAAGTACCTGGGCGGTCACTCCGACGTGGTCGGCGGGTTCGTGGCCACCGACGACGACGACCTGGCCGTCGACATCGCCTTCGTCCAGAACGCCGTGGGGGCGGTGCCGTCCCCCGTCGACTGCTACCTCGTGCAGCGGGGGCTGAAGACGCTGGCCCTGCGCATGGACCGCCACTGCGACAACGCCCGCGCCGTGGTCGAGGTGCTGGTCGACCACCCGGCGGTCGCCCGGGTGCTGTGGCCGGGCCTGCCCGACCACCCCGGCCACGACGTGGCCAAGCGCCAGATGCGGGACTTCGGGGGCATGGTGTCGTTCGTGGTGCGGGGCGGCGAGGAGGCGGCGCTGGCCCTGGTGGAGGCGACCGAGCTGTTCACGCTGGCCGAGT
>DASXRH010000161.1:0-2606 GCA_036506715.1 Acidimicrobiales bacterium | reverse complement strand
GCGTCCTCGTCCTCGCCGCACTACGTGTGCGCCTTCGTCCTGCGTCCTTGCCAACGGCGAATCTGACTCGCCGTGGACGAGGCGAACGTTGCCTGACACGGCACTAACCTGCGCCCTCCATGCAGGTCACGGATGGCTGGCGAGCGGCGGCGGCCGACGACCACCTGCGGCGGTCGTACACCGAGCGCGACTTCGACGACAGCGCCTGGCACCCCGTCGCCGTGCCGGGCCACTGGCGCTCGACCCCGGCCTTCGCCGGCGCCGACGGGCCCCTCCTGTACCGGGGCCGCTTCCCCGCCCCGGCGCCGGCGGCCGGGCGCCGGGCGTGGCTGACGTTCGAGGGCCTCTTCTACCAGGGCGACGTGTGGCTGGACGGCGGCTACCTGGGCGACACCGAGGGCTGGTTCGCCCCCCACAGCTTCGAGGTCACGGAGGCGCTGGCCGCGGCGTCCGAGCACGTGCTGGCGGTCGAGGTCACCTGCAGCCCGGTGCTCGACCCGCGGGCCAAGCGCAACCTGACCGGGGTGTTCCAGTCGGGCGACCACGTCGACCCGGGCTGGAACCCGGGGGGCATCTGGCGGCCTGTGCGGCTGCACGAGACCGGCCCGGTGCGGCTGGCGGCGCTGCGGGTGGTGTGCCGGGAGGCGTCGGCCGAGCGGGCGGTGCTGGCGCTGCGGGCTGTGCTCGACAGCGACGCCGCCCGCCACGTGCGGCTGCGCACCGAGGTGGGCGGCCACGACCACGAGCAGGACCAGCCGCTGGCCGCCGGCACCAACGAGGTCAACTGGACCGTCACGGTCGACCGGCCGGCGCTGTGGTGGCCCCGGGCGCTGGGCGACCCGGTCCTCCACGACGCCCGGGTGGCGGTGCTCGTCCCCGGAGCCGCCGTGGGCGGCGACCCGGCGGGCGACGGCGAGGCCCTGGTCAGCGACGAGCGCCGGTTGCGCACCGGCCTGCGGGCCGTCCGCCTGCGGCGGTGGATCTGGTCGGTCAACGGCGAGCGGCTGTTCGTGAAGGGCGCAGTCCACGGTCCCACCCGCCAGGCGCTGGCCGAGGCCACGGCCGCCGAGGTCCGGGCCGACGTCGAGGCCGCCGTCGACCTCGGCCTCGACTTGCTGCGGGTCCACGCCCACGTGGCCCGGCCCGAGCTGTACGACGCCGCCGACGAGGCCGGCCTGCTGCTGTGGCAGGACATGCCCCTGCACGGGCCCTATGCCCGGGGCCTGCGCCGCCAGGCCGCCCGCCAGGCGGGGGCCCTGGTCGATCTGCTCGGTCACCACCCCTCGGTGGCGCTGTGGTGCGGCCACGACCAGCCCCGCCTGCGCGACGGCACCGGCCCGGGCGAGCCTGCAGCCGTGGCCGGTGACGCGGTGGCCGGCGCCCTGCGCGCCGCGCTGGCCGACCAGGTGCCCACCTGGAACCGCAGCGTGCTCGACGGCTCCGTCAAGCGGGCCCTGCAGGGCGCCGACGGCTCCCGGCCGGTGCTGGCCCAGTCGGGCGTCGCCCCCCACCCGCCCACGTTCGACGGGGCCGACGCCCAGCTGTGGTTGGGCTGGCTCGAGGGCGACGAGCGGGACTTGCCCGGCCTGGCCCGGGCGGTCCCCCGGCTGGTGCGGTTCGTGTCGGCGTTCGGCGCCCAGGCGGTGCCGTCCGGCGACGTCGCCTTCGCCGCCCCCGACCGCTGGCCCGACCTCGACTGGGAGGCACTGGCCGCCCACCACGGCCTGCAGGCGGCGGTGCTGGCCGCCCGGGTGCCGCCGTCGGCCTTCCCCACGTTCGCCGCCTGGCGCCACGCCACCCAGGACTACCAGGCCACGGTCGTGCGCCGGCAGGTCGAGGAGCTGCGCCGGCTCAAGTACCGCCCGGCGGGCGGGTTCGCCGTGTCCCGCCTGGCCGACGCCCACCCCGGCATCACCACGGCGCTGCTCGACCACGAGCGGCGGCCCAAGGCCGCCTACGCGGCCTTCCAGGCCGCCTGCCGGCCGGTGATCGTGGTGGCCGACCGGCTGCCGGCCGCCGTCACCCCCGGCGAGGCGCTGGCCCTGGACGTCCACGTGGTGTCCGACCGGCGCGAGGCGGTGATCGGCGCCGAGGCGGCGGCCACCCTCGCCTGGTCCGGCGGCGAGCACCGCTGGCACTGGCGGGGCGACGTCGGACCCGACGCCTGCGTGCGGGTGGCGACGCTCCAGGTGGTGGTCCCCGACGCCGCCGGTACCCTCGGACTCGACCTGCGGCTGACGCTCCCCCGTGGCGGTGTCGTGACGAACCGTTACGAGGCCGCGCTGGTCCAAAGGCCCCGCTGAGGCAGGGTTTCGTGCCCGGAAACAAGCCGAGTACGGTTCCGCTTCGGACGGGATCGTGACCCCCGTTCCGGGAGGCTGAACAAGCGATGCAGACGTTGGAGCGGCAGTCCGTCGCCCCGGTGCACCCGCGCAGCCGCCGTCCCGCTCCGTGGCCGATCGAGTTCTACCGCTCGGCGGTCGGCAAGAAGTGGGTCATGGCGCTGACCGGGCTGGCGCTGATGGGCTACGTGTTTGCCCACTTGGTCGGCAACCTCAAGGTGTACCTGGGGGCGGAGGAGATCAACCACTACGGCGAGTTCCTCC
>DASXRH010000160.1:0-7161 GCA_036506715.1 Acidimicrobiales bacterium | reverse complement strand
GATCGCTGGTGGCCACCAGGGGACCGACCGACAGCTCGGCCAGGGTCACGGCGGCGATGAGCTGCTCGTCGGGCAGCAGCGCCGGATCGCGCAGGAGTGGCAAGCCGAGCACGGTCGACGTGTCCAGCACGCCCCGAGGGCGAGGGGTGGTCACAGGGACGGGTCGAGGATGGCGTCGATGTCCGCGCGGAACTGCTCGAGATCCACGGGCTCCAGGTGCCGCCACCGGTCGATCAGGGCCTCGGCCGTGAGTGGTCGCTTCTGCAACGGCACCAGCTCGGCCACCGGCTTGCCGGCGCGGGTGATGATGATGCGCTCGCCGGCCGCCGCCCGGTCGACGATCTCGCCGCCGTGGTTGCGCAGGTCCCTGATGGACACGTCGGTCACGGAGTAAGTGTATCACCGGTGAGACACCTCGGTCACGGGGCCTCGCCGTCGCCCGTGACCGGTGGGCGGTCGGACCACGGGAAGACGATCCAGCGGTCGGTCTCCCGCCACATGAAGTCGGGGGTCACCACCGACCGGGGCTTGCAATACAACACGGCCGTGCGGGCGTCGGCCACGTGCTGGGCCAGGACCTCCCGCACCAGCCGGAGCGTGTGGCCGGTGTCGGCCACGTCGTCGGCCACCAGCACCCGCAGGCCGGCGACGTCGACCAGGTCGAGGGTGGGCGGCAGCACCACCGGCACGTCGAGCCGCTCGTCGACGCCGGTGTAGAACTCGACGTTCATCGCCCCGCAGTTCTTGACCCCCAGCGCGTAGGCCAGCGCCCCCGCCACCGTGAGCCCGCCCCGGGCCACGGCGATGACGACGTCGGGCTCGTAGCCGGCGTCGGCGACCTGGCGGGCCAGCACCCGGGTGGCGTCGCCGAAGGCCTGCCAGGTGAGGACCTCCCGCTTCTCGTCGGGCAGCTCGGCGCCCGACTCGTCGACGGCGCCGAACCCGGGGGTGCTCACACCAGGTCCCACGGGTGGACGGGCACCCGGGTGACGTCCACCCCGGTGGCGGCGCGGATGGCGGCCACCACCGCCGCGGTCGACGAGATGGTCGGCGGCTCCCCCGCCCCCTTGGCCCCGAACGGGGCGTCGGGCTCGGGCTGCTCGATGCAGGTGGCCAGCACCGCCGGCATGTCGGCCACGGTCGGGATCAGGTAGTCGGTGAAGCTCGGGTTCCGCACCAGCCCCCCCTCGACGACGATCTCCTCCATGACCGCCAGTCCTACACCCTGGGCGATGCCCCCCTCGATCTGGCCGAGGACCTGAGTGGGGTGCAGCATCTTGCCCACGTCCTGGCCGGTGGTGACCTGCACCACCCGCACCAGCCCGAGGTCGGGGTCGACGTCGACGACGGCCCGGTGGGCGGCGAACACGTAGCTGACGTCGGGCTCGCCCTGGCCCCGGGCGTCGAGGGCGGTGGTGGGCCGGTGGTGGTGGACCGCGGACGCCTCGACCGGCTCGTCGCCGGCGGCCTCGGCCACGGTCACGTCGAGCTCGCCGCCGACGATGCGGCCGTCGTCGGTCAGCACCAGCGACTCGGGGGCCACCCCCAGGCGCCGGGCCAGCGCCGAGCGGACCTGGTCGGCCACCAGCCGGGCGGCCCGGAGGACGGCGCCGCCCGACATCCACGTCTGCCGGGACGCCGACGACGAGCCCGCCGATCCCACGGTCGTCGTGGCGGCCGGCTCGACCACCACGGCGTCGCAGCCGAGGACCGTGCGTGCGATCTGGCCGGCGATGGTGACGAACCCCTGCCCGACCTCGGCCACCGCGCACGTCACCGTGGCGACCCCGGCGGCCAGGCGGACCCGGGCCTCGGAGCTGTCGTCGAAGCCCTCGGAGTACAGGAGGTTCTTGAATCCGACGGCCACGCCGACGCCCCGCCGGGTGCGGCCCGGGTCGTCGGTGCGGCCGGCGCCGCCCGGCCGCTCCAGCAGTCCCGACCCGGCCGGCGGGGGCAGCGGGTGGGCCACCGCCGCCCGGATGCACTCGGCCACCGGCGCCGTGCCCGTGACGACCTGGCCGGTGGGCAGCATGTCGCCGGGACCGAGCGCGTTGCGCAACCGCAGCTCGACCGGGTCGAGCCCGAGCCGGGCCGCCAACCGGTCCATCTGCGACTCGTGGGCGAAGCACACCTGGACCGCCCCGAACCCCCGCATCGCGCCGCACGGCGGGTTGTTGGTGCGCACCACGGTGGCGTCGACGGCGGCGTTGGGCACCCGGTAGGGCCCGCAGGCGAAGCGGGCGGCGTTGGCCACCACCGCCGACGACGACGAGGCGTAGGCCCCGCCGTCCAGCACGACCTCGGCCTCGACCTTGACGAGGTCGCCCTGCCAGGTGGCGTGGTGGCGGTAGCGCATGCGGGCGGGGTGACGGTGGACGTGGCCGACGAACGACTCGTCCCGCAGGTAGCTCATCTTCACCGGCCGCCCCGACGCCAGCGCCAGCAGGCAGGCGTGGACCTGCATGCTCACGTCCTCCCGGCCGCCGAACGCGCCGCCCACCCCGCCGAGGTGCAGGCGCACCTGCTCGGGCGCGAGGCCGAGGCACGCGGCCACCTGGTCGCGGTCCTCGTGCAGCCACTGGGTGGCGACCCACAGGTCGACCCCGCCGTCGCCGTCGGGCACGGCCAGGCCCGACTCGGGGCCGAGGAACGCCTGGTCCTGCATGCCCACCTCGTAGGTGCCCTCCACCACGACGTCGCCCGTGGCGGCGGGGTCGCCGTGGACCAGCTCGATGCGGCGGATGACGTTGCCCTCGGGGTGGATCGGCTCGGCGCCGGGAGCGGCGTCGGCGTCGACCAGCGGGGTGAGCGGCTCGTAGTCGACGGCGATGGCCGCCAGCGCCCGGCGGGCGGTCTCGGGGTGGTCGGCGGCCACGGCGGCCACCGGCTCGCCCACGTAGCGGACCACATCCCCGGCGAACACCGGCTGGTCGGTCGAGATCAGTCCGTAGGTGGCCGACCCGGGCACGTCGGCCGCCGTCACCACGCACGACACCCCCGGCAGCGCCAGCGCCGGGCCGGCGTCGAGGCCGGCGATGCGGGCGTGAGGGTGGGGCGAGCGCAGCGTGCGCCCCCACAGCATCCCTTCGGCGTGGAGGTCGGAGGCGAAGGCGAACCGCCCCTGGACCTTGGGGGTGCCGTCGGGGCGGACCGGGCTGTCGCCGACGCGCCCGCCGGCCGGTCCGCCCCGGATCGGAGGCGAGCGGAGGTCGGTCACGCCCGCTCCCCCGTCGTCCCCCGCCCCCGCACCCGCACGACCTGGTCGACGGCGGCGAGGATGCGGCCGTAGCCCGTGCACCGGCACAGGTTGCCGGCCAGCGCCTCCCGCACCGCCAGCGGGTCGGGGTCGGGGTCGCGGTCGAGCAGGTCGTGGATGGCCACCACGAACCCGGGGGTGCAGAACCCGCACTGGACGCCGCCGGCCTCGACCATGGCCTGCTGGACGTCGGTGAGGACGTCGCCGGCCAGAGCGGCGTCGCCGGGCTCGCCCCCCGCCGGGGCCAGGCCCTCGACGGTGGTGATCGCGCACCCGACGGCCGCCTCGGCCAGCTCGAGGCAGGCGCACACCAGCACCCCGTCGACCAGGACCGAGCACGACCCGCACTCGCCCTGCTCGCAGGCGTTCTTGGCGCCGGGCAGGCCCAGGCGGTCGCGCAGGACGTGGAGCAGGCTGTCGCCGGCGTGGGCGCCCTCGACCCGGCGGTCGACGCCGTTGACGCTCAGCTCGTAGGACGGGGCCGGACCGGCCGGCGCGGCGCCGCCGGTCGTGAGCGTCACGCCGCCCTCCACGCCCGCTCCAGCGCCCGGCGGGCCATGACCTCGACGGCGTGGCGCCGGTAGGCGGCGGTGGCCCGGTGGTCGTCGATGGGCCGGGAGGCGGCCGCCATCCGCCGGGCGAACCCCTCGGCCACCGAGGGGTGGGGCGCTCCGGCGCGGTCCCAGTCGAGCCGGGTCGTCGCCCACATCTCGGCGTCGTGGTCGCGCACGGGGGTCGGGCCCACTGCGCCGAGCGCGCAGGCCAGCGTTCGCCGCGGGCGGTCGATCACCAGGGCGCAGCTGGCCACGGCGATGACCATGGCGTTGCGCACCCCGATCTTCAGGAACTCGCGGGGCCCGGTGGCGACCGGGACCCGCACGGCGACCACCAGCTCGTCGGGCCGGCGGGCCGTGCGCTTGGGCCCGATCAGGAAGTCGTGCAGGGGGAGGGCCCGGCGCCCGGACGCCGATGCCAGCTCGACCGTGGCGTCGAGGGCGGCCAGCACCGGCAGCGTGTCCCCCGCGGGCGAGCCGGTGACGAGGTTGCCACCGATGGTGCCGGTGTTGCGGATCTGGGGGCTGCCCACGGTGCGGGCCGCCTGGGCCAGCGCGGGGAGCAACGCGGCCAGGTCGGGGGCGAGCAGGTCGGTGTAGGTGACCGTGGCCCCGAGCACCACCTCGTCGCCGCCGCCGGGCCGCGGCTCGACCCGCCATCGCCGCAGCTCGGTGACCCGACGCAGCGACAGCACGTCCTCGGGACGCCGGCTGCCGTAGTTGACCTCGACCATCAGGTCGGTGCCCCCTGCGAGCACGGTCGACGACGGATCGTCGCGCAGGGCGGCGAGGGCGTCGTCGAGACGGTCGGGAGCGGTGACGGTCACGAGCGTCGAGGGTGATCGGCCTCAACGAACTGTTGAATTCGCGCATGTTACCGGTGAATGAACGGTCGGCCAGCGGTCGCCGCCGGGGACGCGGTGTGGTTGCCTTGCGCCGTGCTGCTCTGCGGCGGGACCGTCATCGACACCGACGGCGAGCGGGTCGCCGACCTGCTCGTCGGGCCCGACGGCCGGGTGGCGGCGGTTGGGCCCGACCTCGACCCCCGGGCCCTCGGCGCCGGCCCCGACATCCCGGTCGAGGACGTGACCGGCCTGCTCGTGGTGCCCGGCGGCGTCGACGCCCACACCCACATGCAGCTGCCGGTGGGGAGGGTGCGGGTGTCCGACGACTTCGCGTCGGGGACGGCGGCGGCGGCCGTGGGCGGCACCACCACCGTCGTCGACTATGTCACCGCCTACCGGGGCGAGGACCCGCTGGCCGCCCTGGCCACCTGGCGGCGGTGGGCCGAGCCGGCGGCCGTCGACGTCGGCCTGCACATGACGTTCACCGAGGCCGTGCCCGAGGGCGTGGTGGCCGACTGCATCGAGCGGGGCGTGACCAGCTTCAAGCTCTACCTCGCCTACCCGCAGCTGCTCCAGGTCGACGACGACGTCGTCTTCGACGTGCTGCGGGCCTGCGCCCGCCACGGCGGTTTGGTCACCGTCCACTGCGAGAACGGCGGGGCCATCGAGGCGCTGCGGCGGAGGGCGCTGGCCGAGGGGCGCACGGGCGTGGTCGAGCACCGGGAGACCCGGCCGGCGGCGCTGGAGGCCGAGGCCGTGGCCCGGGTGGGGCGGCTGGCCGAGGGGGCGGGGGCGCCGGTGTACGTGGTCCACCTGTCGTCGGCCCCCGGGCTGGCCGAGGTGCGGGCGGCCCAGGAGCGGGGCGTCGCCCTCCAGGCCGAGACCTGCCCCCAGTACCTGACCCTGGACGCCACCGTGCTGGAGCGGCCCGGCGGCGAGAACTACGTGTGCACGCCCCCGCTGCGCGACCCGTGGCACCGGGAGGAGCTGTGGGAGGGCCTGGCCCGTGGCTGGGTCCAGACCGTGGCCACCGACCACTGCCCGTTCTGGGTTGCGGACCGCCGCCGGGGCATCGCCGACCGACCCGGCGGGTTCGCCGACTTCACCGAGATCCCCGGCGGGCTGCCCGGGGTCGAGACCCGGCTCACGCTGGTGTGGCAGGGCGTCCGCGCCGGCCGCATCACCCGCGCCGACTGGGTGCGCCTGTGCGCCGAGGCGCCGGCCCGCACGTTCGGCCTGTTCCCGGCCAAGGGCTGCCTACGGGTGGGCAGCGACGCCGACGTCGTGGTCTGGGACCCCGACCGGCCCCAGTCCCTCTCGGCCGCCGACCTTCACATGCAGGTCGACCACTCGCCGTACGAGGGCCAGGTGGCACGGGGTTGGCCGACCCTGGTGCTGTCCCGGGGCCGGGTCGTCGCCCGCGGCGGCGGGTTCACCGGTGAACCGGGCTGGGGCCGCTACGTCGAGCGCGCCGCTCCGGACGTGACCCCGGCCGGGTGAGTCAGGGCCCCGTGCGCGGGGAGCGGAGGGAGCGGACCGCGGTCATGAGCACCGGGGCGACGTCGGCCCAGTCGTCGTCGGCCGCCATGCCGGTGGCGACGATGGCCTCGCCGTCGGCGCCGAGCAGGTGGCGCTGGGTGATCGTGAGGTCGAGGCCGTGGAGCTCGACCGCCAGGGTGACGTCGAGGTGGACCTGCGGCGTGACGCCGGCGCTGAGGTGGACGATGTGGCCGCCGAGGGCGGCCAGCGAGTCGCCCAGCGGCGGTGGGCCGGCCCGCCGGGCGGGGTGCCCCGCGCCGGACGACGGTCCCGAGCGGGTGACGGTGATGACCGGTGTGAACGCGCCCGCCCACCCGGCCGGGCGGGCCGTGACGATGACCGGGCCCGGGGTGACCGTGCGGCACCAGTCGAACGGGAGCTGGATCTCGGCCGGCAGCGGCATCAGTCGCCTCCCCAGCAGCAGGT
Organism: Acidimicrobiales bacterium; assembly: GCA_036506715.1. Taxonomy (GTDB): domain Bacteria; phylum Actinomycetota; class Acidimicrobiia; order Acidimicrobiales; family VFJN01; genus ZC4RG19. Next base: position 541 of record DASXRH010000160.1, on the reverse strand, counting down.
ACCTTGCGGCACCCCCCGACGCTATCAGACGACCCCGAGGCCCCCAAAAAGGACTACTGAACACTGAAAAGCAACAGGTGGCTCCCGGCCGGCGTCACCAGGAGGTCTCCGCGGCGGGGACCGCGTGCACCTCCCCGGTCTGGATGCGCCACAGCGCCGCGTACAGTCCGCGCTCCGCCACCAGGTCGTCATGGCTGCCCGCCTCGACCACCCGGCCCGCCTCCAGCACGTGGATGCGGTCGGCATGGCGGACGGTCGACAGCCGGTGGGCGATGACGACCACCGTCCGGCCCCGGCCCACCAGCTCCAGCGAGCGCTGGATGGCCGCCTCGGTCTCGTTGTCGACGGCCGACGTCGCCTCGTCCAGCACCAGCAGCGGCGGGTCCTTGAGGATGGCCCGGGCGATCGACAGCCTCTGGCGCTGGCCGCCCGACAGCTTCTGGCCCCTTTCGCCCACGAGCGTGTCGTAGCCCTGCGGCAGCTCGCAGATGAACTCGTGGGCCTCGGCCAGCCGGGCGGCCCGCTCCAGCTCGTCGTCGGT